>JBIKUE010000165.1:0-8708 GCA_044347755.1 Saprospiraceae bacterium | reverse complement strand
ATCCGATTTGATCTCCTTCCTTAAATTCATATAAGCCCCGGTTAAAATGTTTTAAAAAGGCAAATTTTGGGGTGAAAATAGGCTTGCCATCCTTTTTTATCAGACTATATCCTCCATTTACTTTAACTACCGCAAAACCGTATTCATTAAAGGGTCCAGCGGATTGAAACTGTGGTCTGATTATCCAGGAACCATTATCCGATATATACCCCCACTGGTTTTTAACCGCTACTGCGGCTATTCCTCCACTGAATGCTTCGGCATTGCTAAAGGTGTCAACCCTTTCTTTTCCAGCCTTAAAATAACTAAAGATGAATTTATCTGCCGAAAGCCTTTTGAATTCCGGTGGTTTTAACCATTTAACCTGGGATTCTTTCAGGTCATATCCTAGTTGGGACATAAAGGCGATGGCGTTTGCTTTTTTGTATTCCAGCACGGTATCGCCCAGGATATTGAGGCTGCTAAATCCTGACGTGGACCAATCTTTAATGACCTGGTTCTTTTCGTTGATGATAGCCGACATGCCATATTTAGTTACGGCAAATGCCCAGCATGGGCCGTCTTTTGTAACCGCCATTGACAGGGATGAATAAACCGGCGGAATGATTTCTCCCATCTCGTTGTGCCATACACCGATTCGTTTTTGCCTTACAACTTGCCAATAAGGTCCTTTCAAATGGGTTGCCTCCTCATAATTCATTTCCTGAACCTCTCCTTTTTCCGACATTCTAATTAGTTTTCCTTCTTTTACATAATGGAAATAGGTTTGGTCCGGAATGCCTGTTGGCGTGGCGTCGGCTTCCAGATCAAGCAGCCATTTTAACTGTATTGGCTGGGCAGCTATGCCAGACACAATCAAGAGATAAATGGCTAAGAAAAAAAACGGTTTTAAATGCATCCCCGGCTGTATTTTTACCACAAATGTAATTGTTAAATGAAGTTTAGAACCCTTGTCCTGGCATTATGTTTCTTAGTTCCTGTTTCAGCCAATACCCAGCCAGATTGGACGCTGATTGTCCCGGTTGTATTTACCTATCTGGATACTGAAGCAGCAGATTCTGTTAAGGCCATTCGCGGGCGGGCTGATCAGATTCGTGCGCAGATGAATGACATTATGTTGAAAAAAGGGTTAGATCCAAAAGATCTTTTTGATGCAATATTGTCCAGTTTTAATGAAGGACTGAGTAAAAAATTTGTCCAGGAGCCAAAATCCCTTGTTGTAAAAACAGAACGGGATGCGGATATTGAACGCTTGGAAAATTTGCATATCCGGTTGTTTAAGGAAGATGTTTCCTTGCAAAGGTGGCTAAATATTACTCAGCAATTAAAGAAACACCCGGACCGGTCTCAATATAGTCGCTGGTCTTTGATGCACCGCAATTTGTCGCCACAAGAAATGCGTAAATTCAGTACTCCCGAGTTGCTGAAGCCCTGGGTGAGAGATGAGGTGATGTGCGATATCGTAGCGGCTATTGATGCTACCAGCCCTGACAAAGCAAATGGTGAGGTAAAGACATTCAGCCTTAAATTTGAGTATGATCGGTTAGACTCCCTGGATCGTACCAAAGGAATGCGGGAGTGGCAATTTCCTGTACCTCCTGAGGTGATCTTTTGCAGCTTTCCCATGAATGGTTCCTACAGTTTCAGTATGGACGAATCCATTCCCGGAGTAGGATACGTGATATTGCCGCGTTCTGCAAGCAGCGCTTTATCTGCTTTGGTGTACAGCGAAACTGCCTGGCGGGCGCGCTGGTGCAATACGCGTGGAACGGTCACATATACACCTATGGAAGTGCGGGATGGCCATCAGTTCTTCTTCAATTTTCCACAACGCTTTTTCAAACCAGGAGAATTATACCGGCTGGAGATTATTGCTACGCCAAAGGTGAATTTTTCCACCATCCTGCCTGTTTCTATTTGCAGGCAGGCATATCATGGTATGGAACTGGATGAACAACCCATCCAGCAACGCTTGCCTGATGAAGTCAAGATCACGGAACTTTTCTTTAGAGTGGCTAATGCTGATGTGATCAAACGCACTTATCCCATAAAAGGGGAGGTAGATTGGTTTTCCGGCAAAGTGACCTTTGAAACGGAAGACCCCTTTGACGACATGGAAATGTATGGAACAGGTAATACATCTCCCGGGGTTAGTTTTACCTTGCAAAACCTGCATTTCAGCAAATTGGAAGAGGCCCTTAGGTCCAGCGCTTTATTGTATTATTTAAGTGTACCGGAAATAGAGCCAGTAGAAAACCAGCCGCTGGATAAGCTTCTGATTGCGGAGATGGATAATACCTATCAGGCGCCTTTTATTACCGATGTGAAGGTGGGAGCCTGGAAGGATTACCTGAGTCAGTCGAGTGCGAAAATCTATTCAAAACAGAACCTTCCCAATGGATATTACTCGCCTTCATGGTCTACTGCATTTGCTCCGGACAGTATTTTTGTGGACAGGAGAGTTCCTTTCATTACCAGGCAGATGTTTGAAAAGAACAAAATTCCGAACGCCGGAAAATACCGATGTGTACTTCAGGTAGGCGAATTTGTACAAGTTGTTCGGACACTGGCTTTGCACAGGAAGCAAATTGAAAGGCGGATAGAAGAACGCAGTCGATTTTTATGGGAGCTGGATCAGAGAAATGCTAAACGAAAGGGTCAGGATTTTACAGGAAGTTTGGAAGCATACAAAAAACGAGAACTGGAAAATCTGCCGCCCGATGTAAAATTCATCAGGGAATGCCAATTTCCGGAGATTATGCAGAAAAATTTCACCTTGATCTATTCCAAATATTTCCCGGGCACCGTCCAACGCTTAGCCAGTTTAACCATTAAATTGACAGAATAATCATGCGTATTGTTATGATATTTTTGCTTTTGGGGTCTGTTGCTTTTGTAAAAGCCCAGGTTCCGGGTGCTATTTGGGTAGTACCTCCGGTTATAGACAGCGTGGAATCTATCGAGATTTCGGCGCAAAATATTGATTCAAGGGTCGTTGTTAAAAATAAACAAAACAAGTATGGATTATTTGACCGATCCGGGAAAAAACTATTGCCAGTGATATATGATTACCTCGAACTAAAAAACGGTTGGGCGGTTGCTACTTTAAACGAAAAGCCTGTCAGAAAACTGCTTTTTAACACCCGTATGGAAGATTTAGGTCGGGTCTACGATAAATTTGAGCCTCAGAACGGAGGTGTGGCCGTTGTTTACAAAAACAACTTGATCGGGCTGATCAATGAAAAAGGGGAGGAAATAATACCCTTAAAATATGATGCAGTTACATATAGTAACAATGAAGTGATATTTAGTCTGGGCAATGAGATAAGAAAAGTTCCGCGGAGCCCGGCTCCCGAACATCCCAGAGCCAAACAGGTTCGGGAAGAAAAGGCTAAAAAAGTATTGCCGGGATATATTCAGGCTCAAAAAAACGGCTTACAGGGCTTTGTTAATTTGAAAGGTGATACCATCGTTCCGGCACTGTATACCTTTGGCCCTATCCATCCCAAAGGATATATTATAGCAAGCCTTGATGGAAAAAAAAACTGGGGGGTAATAGACACCCGTCATAAAACACTGCGCCATTTTACCGCAACGGGGCATGGCAATTGGACCCAAACAGGATTGATCCCGTTAAAGGAAGACAAACTCTGGGCACTTTATAAATTTCCGGAAGGGATAGAAGTTATTGCTAAAGGGCTATGGGACCATATCGAAACCTTTAGTTATGGACGAGAATGGTTCAAGGTGACAAAAGATAATAAAACAGGGCTGATCAATGCAAAAGGAGAAGTGCTGCTACCGGTAGTATATGATTATATACAACCCAAACCATTTGTTACGGCTATTTTGCGTCAGGGAATGCAATTCGGGTACTGGCATTATGAAGCTAAAAAGCTGGTTGAACCAAAATATTCATCCTTGTTAAACTATGAAGATAGTTTGTTGATCGTGACTTTGAATAAGGAAACAGGGCTCATTGATGCCAAAACAGAAAAAATATTGATTCCATTCAGCAAGTTTGGGCTGGAAAAAAAGGGCGCCTATTTTGTCAGCGATTTCAAGTATGATTCTACTAAAAGCACCACAGCGGACGGACGACTGCATGGACTATACGACAGGAAAGGGAAAATGATTCTGGCGCCTGATTCTGTTGATCTGCATATCTTCCCAGACGACTCTTATTTCATATTTCCCCACTATAAAAAAGTGATGAAATATGCCGAACACCGCTCTAAAACGGGGGAGTTGTTGCGAAATATGGATCGGGTATCAGACTATGTGAATTATGATCACTGGTTTAGAAGCAGCAAAAATGCTGAGGGGAAATATGTTTTTTCAACCTTCTCCTATCTGGATGCACCTGGAAAAGAGCAACGATACGCAGAAAGAAAGGATACCAAAGAAAAAGTACACATGGTTAGGACCGCCGATAAAAAATGGGGCTTGACAACTCTGGAAGGCGCTGTACTGGTTCCGCCTGTGTTTGAAAAGATGGAGCCTTGTAATGACGGGTATTTCAAGGTGAAATATGAAGGCAAGTGGGGCGTGATTCAAAATCCACTGTTTGATTTTTTTGATCAACCGAAATAAACGGGCTTTTATTGGTCCAACATTTTTACGCATGTATACACGTCGTCTGTATGGTTTTTGGATGACCTTCAATTGGAGTAAAAAGCCCTTTATTCTGGGAGCGATTTATTCTTTCATCCTGACTGTTCTTTTTGAGTTTGTTTTTCACGAACTGCATTTTGATTTTTCATTTGGTTGGCAACCCATCAGTGTTTTGGGTATTACCGTTGCTTTTTATTTGGGTTTTAAAAACAATGCCAGCTATGACCGCACCTGGGAAGCCCGCAAAATCTGGGGAGGTATTGTGAACAGCTCCCGAAGTTTTGGGGCAGCGGTATGCAGCTTTATTCAGGGTGAAAACAGCGATGGATATAAAAAGGAATTGATATACAGGCATGTCGCCTGGTTAACCGCTTTGAGGTTTCAATTGCGCCTCGAGCGCGAATGGGAGCATGTAGAAAATCGCATCAAGGGGAGATACAGTCCCAACGTCAATGAGCGGTATTTTCATAACCTGGAAGACGAAGTCAAAAATTTTCTGAGCGAGGAAGAATTTGACCTGTATAAAGGCAAAACCAATATGGCAGCGCAAATTATGCATAAACAGGCTACACGGTTGCAGGAACTCAAGGATCAGGGCTTTTTCGATGATTTCCGGCATATGGAGTTCCATAAGCTTGTAACCGAATTTTTCGCTGATCAAGGCAGGAGCGAACGCATCAAAAACTTCCCTTTCCCGAGGCAGTATGCATCAGTAGCTGTTTGGATGACCATGATTTTTTCGTTACTTACTCCTTTTGGCTTGTTGAATATCTTCCACGATCTGGAAAGTCACACGGTTTGGCTTACCGTGCCTTTTTCCGCATTACTTATTTGGGTATATTTCCTGATGGAAATGATCGGCGATTATTCAGAAAATCCATTTGAAGGAACGTATAACGATGTACCCATTACATCAATATCCCGCTCCATTGAAATAGATTTGAGGGAAATGTTGGGCGAAAAAAATGTGCCTAAACCACTGACCGCCGAAAATGGTTTTATGATGTAAGGGATTTGCTTGCGATAAAAGCGCTTCTATTGCAAGTGAAATTGCAAAAAAAGCGCTTCTATTGCTAATGGGTCGCATTTAGACCTTTGCAGAATACCCAAAAAGATCCACTTTCTTACCCATACATCTCCGCACGCAGTTTCTTCACCTTGTCGCTGTGGAGGTAATCGCCGTACGACATAGACTGATCTATCAGGCCTTTTGGCGTGATTTCTACAATGCGGTTGGCTACCGAATCCAGCAATTGATAGTCGTGAGAAGTAAAGATGATATTGCCCGTAAATTCCTGCATGCCTGTATTGAGAGCTGTGATGGACTCGAGATCCAGGTGGTTGGTGGGCTCATCCAGGATCAGAAAATTGGGGTTGGCCAGCATGATTTTGGATAACATGCAGCGCACCTTTTCGCCTCCCGACAATACACTGGATTTTTTAAATACCTCCTCGCCGCTGAACAGCATACGGCCCAAAAAGCCGCGTATGAACGCTTCGTCTTTTTCTTTGGAATACTGCCGCAACCAATCTATCAGATTCTGGTCCTGATCTCCGGTAAAGTAAGCGCCATTGTCGTTGGGCAGGTATTGGAATGCAATGGTTTGGCCGTACTGAAATTCGCCTTCAAAGTGCTGCTCTTCGCCAGACAGGATGTCGAACAAGGCAGATACCGCCATGGCATTTCTGCTCAAAATAGCCACTTTGTCGCCTTTGTTCAGGCGCAGGTAGAGATCGCGGAAAAGGTATTCGCCCAGATTGTTTTTAGCGCTTAATTTTTGGATGTCCAGAATCACGTCGCCGGGTTCCCGTTCAGGGCGGAACGAGATGTATGGGTATTTACGGCTCGACACCTGGATTTCTTCCAGGTTGAGCTTTTCGAGGGCTTTTTTACGGCTGGTGGCCTGTTTTGATTTCGAAGCATTGGCGGAGAAACGGGCAATGAAATCCATCATTTCCTGCCGTTTTTGCTCTACTTTCTTGTTTTTGTCGGCCATTTGGCGCGACATGATCTGGCTGGTTTCGTACCAGAACGTGTAGTTGCCCGTGAACATCCGGATTTTTGCAAAATCAACATCCACCACATGGGTACACACCATATCGAGGAAGTGGCGGTCATGCGAAACCACGATGGCAATATTTTGGTAATCAGCCAGAAAATCGCAAAGCCAGTCGGTAGTTTCAGCATCGAGGTCGTTGGTAGGCTCGTCCATGAGCAGAATATCCGGCGAGCCGAACAGCGCCTGAGCCAGCAACACTTTAACGCGATAGGAGCCGTCGAGGTCGGCCATGAGTGCGTAATGTAATGATTCAGGCACGCCCATATTGCTGAGTAGCTCAGCGGCATCACTTTCTGCCATCCAGCCGTTCATTTCCGCGAATTCGCCCTCCAGTTCAGCAGCCCGCATAGAGTCCTCCTCGGTAGCGTTGGGATTGTCGTAAATGGCGTTCTTCTCCTTCATGATGCTGTAAAGCCGCGGGTGACCCATCATCACGGTATCCAGCACGGGGTGTTCGTTGAAGGCGAAGTGGTTTTGAGACAAAACGGCCATGCGTTCGCCCGGAGTAATTTCTATGCTGCCCCGGGTGCTTTCAATAGCTCCGGACAAGACCTTGAGGAAGGTGGATTTGCCGGCACCGTTGGCGCCTATAACGCCGTAGCAATTGCCTTTGGTAAATTTTAAATTGACCTCATCAAAAAGCACCCGCTTTCCAAATTGTAACCCGACGTTATGAACTGTAAGCACCTTGTTTGTGGTAAAATTCGTGAAAAGAGGTGCAAAGGTACTTTAATTGAACATTTCTGCCTTGCATGGCCTTGCCTTTCCAAAATAAACTGGCGGATGCTGGTGAATTGCGGCATGATAAGGATGTAGGCTGAACCTATCCACTTCTTTATTCCATTTTTTGCAAAACCACTACCCCCATACTCCTCAGCTCTTCCACCAGCACGGTTTTAAAAGGCTCCAGTAGTTCCAGATGGTATTGCTCCAGCAATTGATCCAGCATTTGCCTGCTCAGCAGAAAGCGCTCAGATCCGTCCGGCAAGTAATACCGGCCATTTCCAAGAGGAATCAATTTGTGGGCTAAACCTGCATCTGTAGTCATCCGGATAAAGATCGATCCACCCGGACGGAGCACCCGAACCATTTCACGGAACATTGCCTGAAAGTGCTGCTCATCATCGGCAAAATGGAGTACTGCGCTCGAAATAAGTATGATGGAAAAAAGCATCTGGGAACGGCAATGACTCCACGGGCGCCATTTGAAAACGATCTGATGGGAGGCCCGGATAAGGGGTTTTTAAGGTCTCTATCACAATCGGATCGCGATCTGTTCCAAACACCTTGCATCCCTGATGTACAAACCATTCCAGGTTGCGACCACCACCGGCGCTGGCATCCAGAATAAGCTCTGATGCGGAGTAGCGGCCTTTCATAATTTGATCCAGCAGATATTTGTCTGTGTGGATAGGTATTTTGCTCATTTTTTGGAGCTAAAGTATAATCAAAACAGAGTGGTTTTGAACGAAGATGATTTTCAATCATTTTGAAATCAAGCATTTGCATCACTCAAATCATCAAAATCACGCTAATCACAGTATAACAACAATGGACAACTAAGCACTACCGTAACAGGTTACCTGAAACAATGAATGGATTATTTATCAAAGACAAAAAGCATTTTGGATTTGCCTATTGGTAGCGTTTCTCTACCAAAACGATATGTGGCAAGGTAACACAGGCGATGAGGATCAAAAAGAGACTGATAAGAGATGCTTGTGGAAACAGGATTGACTGACCAAAACTTAATCCAAACAGACCAATAATGGCCAGTAAAGTATATGGAGCTGCCTGAAAGTAATAATTTGATAAGGTGAAGGATGGCCATTGATGACGAAAAAAGGATATTTGGTCAAGCAATGAACTTAAAGAGTGCCAAAGGGTAAAGTACAGGGTGAACCCTACTAAAAGTGGAGTGAAATAAAACATGAAGGATAATGAGGCGAGTTTTAGCCCTTCTGAGAAGAGGTTGGAGTGGTCAATTTGGCCACTTAGCCGCAATCCAATAAGCATGACCACATTAAACAATAC
>JBIKUE010000056.1:0-32009 GCA_044347755.1 Saprospiraceae bacterium | reverse complement strand
GTTAAAGTAAATGGAGGATATAGTCTGATAAAAAAGGATGGCAAGCCTATTTTCACCCCAAAATTTGCCTTTTTAAAACATTTTAACCGGGGCTTATATGAATTTAAGGAAGGAGATCAAATCGGATTGTGCGACACCACCGGAAAAATAATACTTCCTTCTGCACAATATGCGTCGTTTATACCGGCAGGAAATCAGGTAATTGCAGCGCAGTTCCCTAATAAAAACCTGAAATTTTATACCATTCTTGGAGAACCCCTGCCATTGGATTCCATTGTAGAATGTAAAGGCTCCTTCAGTAGTTCGGCATTTGTGGCCGCAATACAAAACAACAAAAAACAGAAACTATTTGGTCTGTTGGATCCAAAAGGGAACTGGGTTCAGCCGCCTGTATTCAGTTTGGGATTCCACCATTATTCGCACTATTTTGTGTCCTATGGTAAAATCAATCAGCCGGAGCTTTTGCAAGGCATTCAGGCAGACAAGGCGCAGGATAATCAAAAGCTGATCTATAACCTGCAGGGCGCTCCGGTATTGAATTATCCAGTAAGCAACTTTATACCCGTAAAAGATAGTCCCATTGCCGTGTTTGAATTGAATAAATTATTTGGCCTGATTACACCTGACGGGCTTTTGCTGGAACCAGTATATCATAGCATCAAGCCTGTTGGAAATAATTGGTTTTATGTAGAACGTGGAGGAAAATTTGGCGTGGTGAAATGCACACCGTGATTATGATGCATCTGCCACGGCTTTGAAAGTAAGCGGGTGGTTGAGCGCCAGATCTGCCAGCGCTTTGCGGTTCAAACCGATGCCTTTTTGGATGAGCAGGTTGACGAGGTGGTAACCCCAAACATTCAGCTGGCCAAAATGATAATTGAGGGCGAAGGTAAAAAGTGCGACAAAGCGGGTTGGGCTCGATTGCCATATGGCTTTGATATTCGATATATCCCGAATGGCGGTGTTTTCTTCGATACTTGCCCGATCATCAAAGTGAAAGGTACAGGTAAAGGAATTAGCATATATCAGGACGCCCAAAACCACTATGAGCGCCAACCCAAGCAAGGTCATGAGCTTGTTTTCTGTAAATAGCCCTTCCTGTATAGAAACCTGCTTCGTCGGGCTATTGATGGGCTTACCGACTTTTAATTGTTGGTTCTTCATGTTCAGATTGGAATATTTATGGTGTGCGCAGTCGTTACACCCCTGCCCCTTGCAAAGCAAATGTAGACGCTTTATCCAACCCGGATGCCCTTTAGATCAGTTTTTTGAGACAGGTGCAAAAAAAAATGACTCATCCCGAAAATTCGGAATGAGTCATGATTCAATGAGAAAAACTATTTCTCGTTTATCCTTTCGCTTTGGATGCGTCTACTACGGCTTTGAAAGTAGCCGGGTGGTTGAGCGCCAGATCTGCCAGCGCTTTGCGGTTCAGGCCGATGCCTTTTTGGCTAAGCTGGTGGATGAAGGTGCTGTAGTTGAGGCCCAATGGACGCACAGCGGCGTTGATACGGGCAATCCAAAGACGGCGGTAAGTGCGCTTTTTGAACTTACGGTCGCGGAAGGCATATTGCCAACCTTTCTCGAGCGTGTTCTTTGCAACGGTGTAAACTTTGGAACGGGCGCCGAAGTAGCCGCGTGCGGCTAACATGATTTTTTTCCGGCGGGCGCGACTGGCCGGGTTGTTTGTTGCTCTAGGCATTGTAGTGATTTTCTAGTGCGACACCGGGATTGAAACGATCAATGCTTTAAACCAGTATCCTCGTTAAAAAATGAGTTGTTCCGAATTTGTTGAGCGTCCAACAAAACCGATTTACATAGCGAGCAAACGCTCGATACGTGCGTGCTCGCTGCGGTCTACGATGACGCCGTTACGCAGGTGGCGCTTGGCTTTCGTAGATTTCTTACGCATCAAGTGACGCATGCGTGCGCGATTGCGCTTTACTTTCCCCTTGCCAGTCACCGTAAAACGCTTTTTGGCGCTGGAGTGGGTCTTCATTTTAGGCATGTCAAAAATGTGTTTTTAAAACGGAGCGCAAAGGTACGATCCTTCTGCAAAGTGCCAAAGGAAATGTTGAAAATTACAAAAAAACATGAGTCAACCTGAATTTCTTGAGGGTAGGACACCACCCGTTTATTAAACGGTACATACTTTCAAGAAGCACCTGACCTTAATATATCTGCTTGATACGGAGTAGCGATATCATGATCCAATGCAACATAACTTATTGAACAACAAAGACACAGAAGACACAAACAACAAGACCCTTTGAGTTCTCTGTGACTTTGTGGTTCAACAATTTATGGTTTAAAACGAACATGAGCCACCCAAAAAAATTTGGATGACTCATATTTGGACTAAGATATCCTGATGTTTTTTATTCCTCACTACTGGCTTTTTTCTTTCCTCCAGATTTTTTAGGCGAAAGAATCACGTGCATTCGTTTCCCTTCCAGGCGTGGCAACTGATCTGCGCTGCCATGATCTTCCAGTTCTTTCATAAAACGCAGCAGTAGTAATTCACCGCGTTCTTTGAATACAATGGCGCGACCACGGAACTGTACATAAGCTTTGACTTTATTGCCTTCCGAGAGGAAGCTTTTGGCGTGCCGCAGTTTGAATTCAAAATCGTGCTCACCTGTTTCAGGTCCGAATCGGATTTCCTTAAGCTCAACCTTGACGGCATTTGCTTTCAGTTCTTTTTCCCGCTTCTTTTTCTGGTAAAGGAATTTGTTGTAATCCACAATACGCACCACCGGAGGGGTTGCATTGGGGGTGATTTCCACCAGATCCAAACCGGCATCTTCAGCCCATCGGAGCAACTTTCCGGTGGGATAAATGCCACTTTCAACGGCTTGACCCACGGCTTCGCTGATTTCCTCAAGATTGTCGCCAATCAGGCGCACCTCAGCAGCGCGAATGAAATTGTTGATGTTGTGTTCGGGACCGCGTTGACCACGGTTGAAAGGACGGGGGCCGCCAGGACCGCCACCTGGGCGGGGAGGGCCACCTGGCCGGGGAGGGCCTGAGCTGCCTGGTGGTTTAGGCTTGTAAGGTTTGAACGCCAATTATATGGTACTGTTTGATGTAAAAATGAGAGGCAATCCTATTCAGCGCATTACCTCCAATGTAAAATACGGTTGCAAAAGTAACAATTGTTGGGTGTTATTGATGGAAGCTGGTACGGATTTTTTTTTGTTTTTGTCTATTCTCCTACCCCAATTGCTCCTGATACCCTGGCAAATGTAGATAACCTTCTTCTTTGATGGCTGCTGGCAACTTAAATTTGGCCGCAACTTCCGCAACCTCCCGGGCATCCATACTGCCTTTTTGACTCAATTCAGCGGACAAATCCAGCAAAAAGTCCTGATGCCGCTCCAACAGATTCCTGGTTTCCTGTACCAACCCCGCGATCATAGCTTCCACATCTTTGTCAGTAGCAAATTTATCCATGGCAAACCCGTACTCGAGCGTGTAATTTGCCTGATAACGGTCATCAAATCCATGCCTTCTGATGTAATCCATGGCCAGCATAGTAACCTGCTCCCGGTCGTTGGAACGTCCTACCGTGGCATGATCTGCCCCAAACACCTGCTCTTCAGCCAATCCGCCTGCCAGAAATACTTTGATCTTTTTGATCAGGTTTTCCCTGGTTTCATAGATTTCATGCGGAAAAGTAAAGCCTGACGCATAGCTGCTGGCCACCTTGGATTTTAGCTGTAAAGGCGCAATGCCAAACAAGGCCACATAAGCCACGGCATGGCCGGATTCATGTACGCTCACATTGGCCACCACATCTGCGATATTGCCCTGGCGGATCTTGTCAATCCGGCCCACGAATGGCATTTCCACTTTCCGGTTGCCGATCTGGGCTGAAATCAGCTTGGCATCTGTTTGATAATCAATAGAAAACGAGGAGTGGCCATCGTTCAAACATTCAAACAAAAACTTGCTCAGATGGGTTTCCAAAATATCGGTTACACTGCTGAATACCGGCCGCACCCCCTGTACCGGGAACACGCCATTGCGGTAAATCAAACTGTACACATTTTCTGAAATCTGGATTTTAACGCCAAAGCGTTCTTCCGTTTTATGTACAATTTTGCCCACTTCTTTGCGGATCAACGCTTCAAAATCGCCTTTGCGCAAACTTGGGTATATCAGGTGAATGTTCCCAAAACGCGCCACCTGCTCCGGGCGAAAACGCCTGGTGAGGGCGTTTTTAATGTCTACTGCCGTTATTTTTTTAGTAAACGCGTGGTAAATATCTGCATCCACCTCACTGTCGGAGGTGTGAGTGGCCATCTGAAAGGCTTCATCCAGGTTTCCACTGATCAAAATGAGCATTTGCGAGTAATCAATAGGCTCAAACACCCGGCGTTTGCTCTTGGCCTCAATAATAATATCCAGCATCTGCTTTTTGCTCATTTCCGCAATGTCCAACACATCCTCTTCCAGTTCAAGCATTTTTTTGAGATTTCTGGCTTCCCAGATCCCTACCGTATCCTGCATCGGATCTTCAGCCGGTTCACCCGGCGGCCGACGATTCCGCTGCCGCTGGTTGAACATGAAATCCGAGATGTAATAGTCAAAATCCTCTTTCTCACGCTTGGCCAGCCGGCCGTCAGACAACAGCTCCCAAAAATCATTGAATTTGGTTACCTGTACCGGAGAGCCATCCGGCTCTATGGTGTAAAAGCGCTGAATCTCGTCGAACAACACGATAGCCGGGCGACTGTCGATCAGTCCATTGGATTTCAAAATGGCATTCACACTGCTGAAATAGGTGGTCTGGTCTGTATTCCCAAGTTCCACTTCTGCAAAGCGTTCCTGAAAATCAAGGTATTGCACCATTTTCCGTACCAGATCCGTTTTGCCTACCCCGGTCATGCCCCACAGGCAAACAATGATCGGACGGGTGAGCACCTCCGGCATGAGATACCACACCTGAATGTAATCCAGCAAGCTGTCGATGATCTCGTCAATCCCGACAAAATCTTCCTTTAGCCTAAGGCGCAGCAGTTCCAGGGTTGCCCGGCGATGGGCAAGCCTTTCTTTATCTATTGTAAACTTTGGTTCTTCCATAAACAGGGCAAAGAAACGAAACCTTTGTGCTAAAGTTCCAATTGCGTCGTGGTTTGAAGGATAATCCCTACTTTTCGGCCAATTTTAGATCCAAACAATATGAAGGTAAAATTCTGTGGCGCTGCGCGCGAAGTAACTGGCTCCTGTCACTTGCTAACACTCGATAACGGTTTTAAGATCCTGCTTGATTGCGGATTGTACCAAGGCGGCGACGACGACGGGCGTTCGGGAAGCGGCAATCCCATCACCGGATTTAATGAAAAATGGCTGTTTGACCCCAAAGAAATCGATTGCCTCGTGCTGAGTCATGCCCACATTGACCATACCGGAAGGGTGCCCAAACTGGTGCGCGATGGGTTTAGGGGGCAAATTTATGCCACCCACGCCACGCGCGATTTGTGTGCCTTGATGTTGCTGGACAGCGCCAAAATCCAGGAAAGTGATGCCGAGTACAACAACCGGAAACTCCGCCAGGAAGGCGAACCGGACAAGAAGCCCTTATATACGGTTGAAGACGTGCAACAGGTGATGCGCCAGTTTGTCAGTTACAACTATGAACAATGGTTTAATATTCATCCAGACGTAAGGGTGTTGTACCGCGATGCAGGCCATATTCTCGGAAGCGCCAGCGTGACCCTCGAAATTAAAGAAGGCGGCAAAACAACCCGTTTTGGATTCACAGGGGATATCGGCCGTCCTAACCGACCCATTCTGGGCGATCCGCTCCCGATGCCGGAAGTGGATTACCTGATCTGCGAAAGCACATACGGCGACCGCGAGCATGAATCAGCCCCTACCGAACACCAGCATTTTGCGGAAGTCATCCGCTATACTTGTGAACAGAAAAAAGGCAAAGTGATTATCCCGGCATTCTCTGTCGGTCGTACCCAGGAAATTGTTTACTTGCTTGACCAAATGCAAAATGCTGGCGAACTGCCCAAGGTACCGGTGTACGTGGACAGTCCGTTATCGGTAAACGCTACTGAGGTTTTTATTAATCACCCGGAGTGCTTTGACTCTGAATTACACCGTTACATGGCAGAAGATGCCAACCCGTTTGGTTTCAACAGTCTGTTTTACATCCGGGATGTACATGCTTCCAAAGCGTTGAACAGCACCAAAAAACCTTGTATCATTATTTCAGCATCTGGCATGATGAACGCAGGGCGTATCCGTCACCATTTGTTCAACAACATTGAAAACCAGCGAAATACCATACTCATAGTTGGTTATTGCGCTCCAAACACTCCCGGAGGGCAGTTGCGTGAGGGAGCCAAAAGCCTTTACCTGATGGGGAAAAACCTCCAGGTACTGGCAGATGTTGAAGTCATGGACTCCTTTTCCGCCCATGGCGACCGCGCCGAAATGCTGGCGATGATCGAGAATCAGAAAAATTCCGTGAAGAAAGTCTGGCTGACCCACGGTACCCTGGACCGACAGGAAAAATGGCGGGAATATTTAATGGAGAACGGTTTTGGAAATGTGGGAATCCCGGGCTTGGGAGAGGAGGAACAGCTATGAATAACCGTAAAAAAATCTTCAACGACCCCGTGTACGGGTTTGTATCCGTGCCCAAAGGGATCTTGCTGGATTTAATTGATCACCCGTATTTTCAAAGGTTACGGCGGATCCGGCAATTGGGTCTGAGTTCGTACGTCTACCCGGGCGCCCTGCATACGCGGTTTCATCATGCGCTGGGCGCTTTGCACCTGATGCAGGAAGCGATTGAAGACCTGCGCCAAAAAGGGGTTGACATCAGCCCTGAAGAGGCGGAAGGCGCCTGTGCAGCCATTTTGCTGCACGATATCGGCCACGGTCCGTTTTCCCATGCCCTGGAGCATTCCATTGCAGCCAAGCATCATGAGGAGCTTTCCCAAATGTTCATGGAAGCCCTTAATCAGGAATTTAGCGGGCAACTTTCACTGGCTATCCGTATTTTCCGGGATGCATATCCTAAAAAATTCCTCCACCAACTGGTATCCGGACAGCTGGATATGGACCGGATGGATTACCTCAACCGTGATAGTTTTTTCACCGGGGTTAGTGAGGGAGTGATCGGCTATGACCGCATCATTAAAATGCTTGCAGTGCATGAAGGAGAATTGGTAGTGGAGGAAAAAGGCATTTACAGCATTGAAAAATTCCTCATTGCCCGGCGCCTGATGTATTGGCAGGTATATCTGCATAAGACCGGAGTTGCTGCTGAAAAAATGCTGATTCATGCCTTAAGAAGAGCGCGGGAGCTTACGCTTTCCGGCGTAAAACTTGAAGTTCCCCGTCACCTGGGCTGGTTTCTTTCCCTTCATTCCGGCGATACCGCTGATCCTGCAGAAATGTTGTCCCATTTTTCCAAGTTGGACGACAACGACCTCACTGCCGCCATCAAATACTGGTCGGAAGCAGAAGATTTCACCCTTTCCAGGTTGTCTAAAGGTCTACTCGATCGGAAGCTTTTCCGCCTGGAGTGGCACACGGAACCCGTATCAGAGGCCTATGCCCAATCTGTTCGGGAGCGTGTTTTTGAAAAATGGGGCAAGGATGCCATGATTGAGCATTTGGTATATACAGGTTCAGAGAGTAACCGGGCATATAATGACGCCCGTGAGCAAATCAGGATTCTATTCAAAAACGGGACAGTAAAACCTATTGACCAGTGTTCTGATGTACCCATGACCACCCAATTGGTAACCAAATACTTCATTTGTTACCCAAAAGAATTGGGTATTTGACCAAACTTTCACATTTGGGAGGGCATGTTCCCTGGCTCTTGATCGTATTTTTGTCCCAAAATTGGGCCACACCCTTCCACACGATTTAAAACCGTTACGCTGCCATGGCAAATATCCGATGCCTGTTTTTCCTGTTGGCCACCTTTATTCATTCCTTCGTTTCGGCTCAGGATATGCCTCCCGATGCACAACCTGGAAAATGTTATGCGAAATGCATCATGCCCGACCAATTTGAAACCGTTACGGAACAAGTGATTGTTCGGCCGGCCGGTAAACGAAATTTTGTGACTGCTGCTGAATTTGAAACCAAAATGGACTCTTTCGATCTCAAAGAAGGATACCAAAGGATTATTTATACACCGGCAGAGTTCGAGAAAACCACCGAAGAAGTTCAGGTAAAAGAACCTGGAAAACGATTCATTGTTACCCAGGCAGTATATGAATCTACCAATGAAATGTTGCCCAACAAACCAGAATCCAAACGTCTGGTAGCCATCCCTGCTGAATACGAAACGGTGCAAAAACAAGTACAGATCAGACCGGCTATCACAAAAATGATAGAAGTACCCCCGGTGTATGAAACGGTGGAAGAACCGTATGTCATGGAGGAAGGATATATCCGTTATGAAGTCAGGGAGCCCGTCTTTGAAACCGTAACCGAACGGATTGAGATACGGCCGGCCACTACCAAATGGATTAAAAAACAGGCCGATGCCACCTGTCTGAGTGCAGACCCCGACGATTGCATGGTGTGGTGTTTAGTAGAAACGCCAGCAGAGTTCAAAACCGTCACCAAACGGGCAAACCGAGGATGCGACGGTTCCGGAAAACCGGATGCCGGGTGTATCAAATCGGTTGAAGTACCTGCCAAAATGGGAAAACGCACCGTTAAAAAAATCAAAACCCCGGCCACCATCAAGGAAGAAACCATCCCGGCTGAGTATCGTACTTTTTCAATCCGGGTGGTCAAAAAACAGGCTTATGTAAAAGAGGAGATCATCCCGGCTGAAAACATCCCTTCTAAAAAGCAAATTTTGAAGACTCCAGCCAGTGTACGGGAAGAGGAAATTTCCGGAGAAACCGTTACCATTTCCAAAGAAGTACTCAAAACACCATCAGGCATTCGTACTGAAAACGTACCTGCAGAAAGGGGAGCCAATCCTGTCAGGGTAGTAATGAAACCAGCCACGATTCAAACTGATAATATTTTGCCGGAAACTGTAGCCATCACCCGGCGCCAAATGATTAAACCAGGTGGTTTTACCGCCTGGCGTGAAGTATTATGCGGGGAAAAAGTAACCGGTTATACCATCAGGCAAATTCAGGAGGCACTCAACAAAAAAGGGTACAACATTGGCACCCCGGATAATGTGATGGGCGCCAAAACCAAAGCCGCTTTGGTTAAATTTCAAAAGGATCATGGTTTGCCGGAGGGGCAGTTGGATATGGAAACGCTGAAGGCCCTGGGAGTGAATTGAGGGGTTTATGGGGTTTATTATGTTGTATTTTAGTTAAGTTGAACTGACGGCTTGGCAGTTTGCCTGGTGTTTTGTAAAATTTGCACGGTTTTTGAACGTTAGAAAATGAGACGTACTGAATTGCGTTAAGTCTCTGATTTTTCCCAATAACCACAACTCAAGAAAATGGAAAATAACCTCATTCAATACATGGTGGATTTCACCCTTCCCACAGATCTGCCGGAAGAGTTTGTGAATAAAATTCCCCAACAACGCAGCATGGTTAACCGGTTGCTCAGCGAAGGCAAAATTCTAAATTATGCTCTTTCGCTGGAAAACTCCAAGCTTTGGGTCGTATTCGCGGCCCAATCTGAGACGGACCTTATGGAAATGGTTCAACGTCTGCCTCTCACCCGATATATGAAGGTGAAAGTGAATGAGTTAACCTTCTATAATACGTTCAGTGCCTTTGTACCGGCATTCTCTGTGAATTAAGGCGCAAACTGGCACAAAGACCCTAAGAATTGTTGTGTACGGTGGAGAGAACTTTATTTCCCACCAGGGATAGGTAAAGTACCTCAATAATAGATTTCTAACATTTTGGTTTCAGAGCTCACGTTTTTTAATAATCTCGACTACTTCTGCTTCGCTCAAGTCAAAAATGTTGGCTAAATCTTTTATTGTTTTACCCGCATCATAGAATTTCATAACAGCGCGCTCAATAACTTTTTGCTTTTCTCCGATAGTTTTTTCTTTTTCCTCAATAGTTTTTTCTTTTTCCTCAATAGTTTTTTCTTTTTCCTCAATAGTCTTTTCTTTTTCCTCAATAGTCTTTTCTTTTTCCTCAATAGTTTTTTCTTTGTCCTCGATAGTTTTTTCTTTGGCCTCGATAGTTTTCTCTTTGGCCTCGATAGTTTTCTCTTTGGCCTCGATAGTTTTCTCTTTGGCCTCGATAGTTTTTTCTTTTTCTGAAATCAGGCGTTGGTAATCTTTTATTTCTTCAATCAACTCATCTTCCGCTTCCATCGTTTCCCGGACGGTAGGGTCGGCCACTGCTGTTTGCAGGCGGCGCAACAGGGGGCGGTAACGATCGGGCAGCTCATCCTCGTTCACAGCCAGAAAATGGGGGTCATCAGTGGCGGCCGACTGGTCGAACAAGGCCAGCAGTTGTTCCAGTTCAGTGCGGCGGCGGTCTTGTAAATAGGGAATTTGAATGATGATACTGTCGTGAGTCAAACTTTCAATAAACGCTTCTTTTTCCTGGATATGTTCGCCGGTGGCAGCATCGATGTACCTCCGGTTGACCCTCACGACCGGCGCTTTTACATTCACCAGTGTATGTCCCAGAAAATAAATGCTTAAAATGGGCAGTGCTCTGCGGTAAGGATATTCCTGTGCCGGCTCGCGCACCACGTTTTCTTTGTTGCTGTATTGCTCGCCCAGATAGCGCCGGAAGCGCATAATGTCGCTGGCCATTTTGGCTTTTTGCAGTTCCAGAATGACCAGTTCCTGGTTGCCATTGGCGTCCAGGATGCGCGCGCTGAAATCCATGCGCAACACGGCCAGCAATTCTCCAACGGGGAAATGGTGTTCGGTAGGCCGAAATTCAAGTGAAACCACTTCTCTTCCAATGATAGCAGACAGCAGAAGTTTGGCTACTTTTTCGTCGTTCATCAGGTATTTGAAAACGACGTCGTAAATGGGATTGGCGATTTGTACCATAGCGTCCTGGGTTTTGCCCGCAAGGTACGGAAAGTTGAATTTATTTAAAACAAAAAGTGTCAAAAAAAGAAATCGGATGGCAATTCAGATACCAGCAAATCAATCACCGCTCAAATAACAGGCTACCGGACATTTTGACATTAAACATTAGTTTATTTTGTAAATATATGAAATTCAAATATTTAAACAACACTCTCTAATGTCTAATGTCAAAATGTCCGGTAGCCTGCTCAAATACTCAACTTCCTCAATTCAATTTTTAGATCCTTGAGCGGCATAGGCTGGTAAACGAGGTTCGGGGCCGGTTCTCCAACCCGGATGTCTTTCTGGGAAAACTGCGCCATTCCATCCTGAAGTTTGATGCCTACAATAGTGACCTTTTTACCTTTAGGAAGCCCCTGGGCAACATACTGGCCACGCTCATTTGGATACAGAGGCAGCATGGCTTTAATGTCGCTGCATATGGCATATAGGGTAACTTCTTCCTCTTCATTGATCACTACCTGCATTTTTTCTGCCGGGTCATTATAAAAACGGTCACAATTGATCCAGCCTAACTGACTAACACTGGCTACATAGGAACCTAGCATGGCTTTTTGAGCTGCCGGGCTTTGAGCGTTTAGCAGATTCTTTTCCTTTAACTCAGCTTGTAAACTGTCGGATAGGGGCTTTAGGCCTGTGGCGGCCAACATCCGGTTCATATCCTTGCCGCTGGTATCTACTGGCAGTGACTGATACACCAGCTGATTATACCGTGGATATTGATCCATAACCTTTACGCCAATCAGGCTCTCGTACAGATTCCCATGTACTTTGGCATTTTTCTTGGGGTCACTGGAAAATCCGGCCATTACCATCATTCCATGTGATTGTTCTTCTGCCAGATCATCTAATCCCCGATAAAGATTGCTGTAAACGGCATATTTTTGAATATGTTTAGCTTGTGTTTTGAGTGCTTTGGCCAATGCTTTGGAGTAACAGTGCAAGCGTAATGCTCTCTGATACATGGCAATAGAGGTTAGTCGCGCCTGTAATTCCTCCTCCCAATTGCGATGATCCACAACATATTTTAGCTTCGCTTTTTCAAATCCGGTCATGTTTTTTTCATATCGCTCCAGCAGTTGAACATATTTGGCAGAGTCGCGAACATAGTATTCTGATTGCTCCTGGTAGTAGTTCTGTGCTTTTTTGGTGGCCTTTTTATTCATTTTAGCCACATTCCCGGAAGGCGCAAACATTTTTTGAATCGCATCCCATTCCGGCTTTTTAGGCGCTCTTGGCTTGTAGGGCGCAACGGGCATTTTGGGTTCAGGAGGCATTTGGCCTTTGTATGCCGGCAACGCCGGTTTGGGATACTCAGGCACCTGTATGGCTGCAATACGCTTCCCCAGTTCAGGTTCAATATTGAGCTCAGCGCGGGCAGGCTTCAAAGTGCGCCGGAATTTTTGCCCGGCAGGTTTCCAGTCTACACCGCCCGAAGCCACCGGCCTGGCATAAAACAGTTCCATATTCGGATCAAAATTTCCGCTATTTGGTATGGCAACGGTCAATTCCATGCCATCTGCCAGGCGAAGCTGTTTACCTTCGGATCTGGCTGTAATACTTACCATACCTCCCGTTTGCAAAATTTGCCCACCGCTGGTGGTAGTCAGATTGTGCATGATAAATTCCGCCGGATCATAAGCTTCCTGGATAATTACATCCACCTTTCCTTTGGGAGATGTGCCATCTTCAAAAACAAATGCATTGGCAGGAACTACAACCATAGTGCCTTTGGCAGCCGTGATCGTTTGCTCCTGATTCTGGTCAATGGAAGTAACTTGATCTGTATTAGCCGACAGACGATCCCGCAGTTCCCAAAGATTTTCAAACATAAATGCAGTAATAGCCACATCTACACGCCGGTCTTTTTGGCGACCTTCATCCGTCAGATTTAAGGCTTTTTGCTCCCCCCAGTTCCTGACATTTGTTTTTTGGGCTGTAAGTCCTTTTTGCTCCAAATATTTCTTCACCGCTGCAGCTCTTGCTGCAGCGAGTTCCCGATTGTATGATGAAGTACCCCGATTATCTGTAAAAGCTTCCAATTCAATCTGATAATCGGCCGCCGCCATCAGTGCAGGCGCAAGATTGTCAAGCACTTTTCGTGCTTCTACCGTAAGCTCAGATCGATCTGTATCAAAAAACACCGATGCATTGACAGGATTTTGTGCTTGTAAGGAAAAGAGATGAAAGCTCCCAAGCAGGAGCAGCAGTGAAAGATAGGATTTTTTCATGTAGACAGATTTTCAGTATGGATGATTAAAATATTAGAACTACATAAAAAGGGAGTTTGGCCATAACTTATTGTTCAATCCTGTTTTTTAGCATTTAATGTCCGTATACAATTAAAAAACGCGCCGGGAAATCATTCCCGACGCGTTGATATAGTACTGTTTAACCCTTTTAAAATCAGCGTTGTACCACAAATTTTTCGGTACGCAGGCCAGCTTCTGAGCGAATTTCCAGCTGGTACATGCCTGCCGGAAGTTGAGCCACTTCAAGACGCTGGGCATATTCGCCTGCATTGAGTTGACCCAAATCACCTTCCATGACCATACGTCCAGCTACATCGCGAACAGCATAGCGTAGTTCAGCAGGTTCATTCAGGTTCAAACGAACGGTCAATTCCTGACTTGCAGGGTTTGGCGACAATTTTACTTCAGACAGTTTATTGTCAAGTTCATTTGTGCTGACGAACACAGGCAGTGGGAAAGTAAAGCCATCTGACAAAGCTACCCAGAGCTCGAAGCCTGGCTGCTGCCCCATCAGATATCCGGAAGCGAATACCGTAAAGGCTTCACCTGCAAAACCAGACAATGGAGCAGAATAGCTCTGAACCACCACGTTGTTGTTGTTAGATGGGGTAATGGAAATGACATAGTCGTTTGCCGGAACGCTCAGGTAGTTATCAAACTCGCCGTAGGAGATATTGTCTACCAAAACTGGTCCACCAAACAAGGTAACGTCTACTTCCGGCGCATCCGGAGAACCATGGAATACCGCGAATTCTGCATTGGATGGATTCTGTGCACGGGAGCGTCCATTTGCATTAACGATCAGCTCAAAGCCGGGCGTTCCACCCACAACACCGCTTGCCATGATGACATAGGTTTTGCTGGTTTCCAAGCCGCTCACCGGGAGCGTATAGATGGCATCATCAATGGAATTGCTGTTTTCACCGGCTACTGCCAGGGAGAATGCGCTGCGAGCCGGGAACAGGCCGAAGCCGGTAGCCTGACGGAACTCAAAATCATCCAATACCTGAATGCCATTTGCATTGAAAGCATCCGCATAATATACATCCACTGTTGGTTCAGGACTGTTATGAATTACCTGTACTTCTGAATAGGAAGGAAGCGGGAAGGTAGTACCATCCGGCAGTGTTGCCCAAAGGTCAAAAGATCCGTCTGCCAATAACCCTGAAGCATAAGTTACGAAAGCAAAGCCTCCCAGGCCTGAGAAATCGCCCCCCCAGATACCTACGCGGGTAGTTGGCGCACTGCTTGGACTAACTTCTAAAAAAAGTGGTTCTGGAGTAAGCGTCAGGTAATCTGCGAAGTCTCCGTATTGTACATTGCTTAAAACAGAGGATCCAAAGAAATACTCATTAACATCTACTGCCGGAGCGTCAGGCGCTCCATGCAAAACAGCCATTTCAAAGGTGTTCTGATCAAAAGCGCGTTCGCGTGCATCGTCGTTCACAATCAGTGTGAATGGTGTTGTAGCACTGCCTACAATGCCGCTGGCTACTACTACATAACTTTCACCATTGGCAAAAGATACAGGGAAGTTCACTAAGGTATCAGCAGCTGATTGGCTGGTGCCAGGCGCAATACCAAAGTTAATCTCAAAACCTGCAGGTACGTAAATGAATGGAGTAGCGGTACGGAACTGGAAATCATTGAGGAACAAACCGCCTTCTGCATAAACGTCAACCGTTGGGGTTGGGCTGTTATGGATGATCTGAACACGTGCCACCGGCGAGAATGGCAGTTCTACCACTGTACCGTTGGCCAGTGCAGCGAATAGTCCAAATCCCGGGGCAGATGCCAGATAACCACTTGCAAACACGCGGATAGCCTGTCCGGAAAGACCGGAGAGATCTGCACGATAGGTGGCCACGATCTGGGGCGTACCGGCAAGACGAAGGTCGATATAGTACTCCTCTGATACAAGATCCAGGTAAGGCGTGAATTCGCCGAACGCTATGTCGGAAACCAGGTTGCCTGCCAGGCGTTCATCTACGTCAACAGCAGGTGCATCCGGAGAGCCATGGAAGATACTTACTGCAGTAATACCGGCAGAAGCAGATTCGAGGGCATCATCTGCCACCTCAAGGGTAAATGGAGTAGCAGGATTTCCTACAACGCCGTTCGCAATTACGGTATAAGATCTGCTGGTAGAAAGATTTACCGGGAAAGATGCAATCACATCTGCAACAGAGTTACTGCTACCCGGAGCAATACCAATAGCAAAATCACGGTTGGCAGGAATATCCACGAAAGGCGTTGCCGTGCGGAATGCAAAATTATCAATCAACAGGCTATTGCCTGCGTATACGTCTACGGTTGGATCCGGAGAGTTATGAATCACCTGAACGCGGGTGGTTGGGGTGGTTGGTAATGCAATCACTGTACCATTAGGCAGTGCAGCATACAATCCGAACGCAGGAGAGCCGCCCAATAAACCACTGGCAAATACCCAGGCCGCGCCGCCGGTCAAACCGCTCAGGTCAGCACGATATGAGGCTACCACATTCGGATCACCCGCTACACGAACAGCGAAATCATACGCTCCCGGTGCAAGCCCGAGGTAACCGGTGAAAGAACCATAAGCTAAGTTAGAGATCACATTGTTGGCTACAAATACCGCATCAACATCTACCGCCGGAGCATTGGTAGAACCATGCAGTACTGCAATGTCTACGTTTGCCGGATTAGCAGCTGCTTCCTGGCCGGCATCGTTGATGATCAGGGTAAATGGGGTGGTTGGATCGCCTACAATACCTGAGGCGGTTACAATGTATGTTTTGCCTTCTACCAGGTTTACATCAAAAGTAGCAATGGCGTCAGCGGCTGAAGTACTGTTTTCAGGTGCAATACCCAGGGTAATGTCAACACCTGCAGGAACATCAATGAATGGTGTTGCGGTGCGGTACACAAAGTTGTCAATCAAAAGATCATCATTCGCATATACGTCAACAGTTGGAGAAGGACTGTTGTGAATCACCTGAACACGCGCCGTAGGAGGAGGAGGAACAACAGGCAGTTCAATTACCGTACCATTGGCAAGGGCAGCGAACAAACCAAATGCAGGCGTTCCGCCCAGCAAACCACTGGCAAAAACACGCGCTGCACCGCCTGCCAGGCCGCTCAAGTCGGCCAGGTAGGTTACCAGTACATCGCTGCTGCCGGAAGGAATGATCTGAACCTGGTAAGCACCAGGGTCAACACTGAGATAGCCAGTGAAATTAGGGTACGACAAATCAGAGATTACGGTACCAAGACCTACTACGGCAACATCTACCGCAGGAGCATTTGGAGAACCATGCAATACATTGAAGTCAACCTGTGTAGCAAGCAATGCTTCCTCACGAGCGTCGCCGTCAACCACCAACGTGAACGGAGTGGTTGGGTTTCCTACAATACCGGAAGCTGTAACGGCATAAGTACCGTCAGTTGCCAGATTCACATCAAAAGTGGCAATGGCATCGGCAGCAGAAGTGCTGTTTTCGCCTGCTACGCCAAGGGTAATATTGCGGTCAGCAGGCACATTAATATATGGCGTTGCTGTGCGGAAGGCAAAATTATCAATCAACAGACTGTTGCCTGCATATACATCTACGATAGGATCAGGAGAATTGTGAATCACCTGCACGCGAGCTGTTGGAGTGGTTGGCAGGGCAATGACAGTTCCGTTTGGCAATGCAGCGTACAGGCCAAATTCCGGAGTTCCGCCCAGCAAACCGCTGGCAAATACCCAGGCAGCGCCGCCGGTCAAACCGCTCAGGTCAGCACGATAGGATTCCACTACATTCGGGTCGCCGGCTGCACGAACAGCAAAGTCATACGCTCCCGGTGCAAGCTCGAGGTAATCGGTGAAAGAACCGTAAGCTAAGTTAGAGATTACATTGTTGGCTACAAATACAGCATCCACGTCTACTGCCGGAGCATTGGTTGAACCGTGCAGCACGGCAATGTCTACATTTGCCGGATTAGCGGCTGCTTCCTGACCGGCATCGTTGATGATCAGGGTAAACGGGGTGGTTGGATCGCCTACAATACCGGAGGCGGTTACAATATAGGTTTTATCTTCTTCCAGGTTTACATCAAACGTAGCAATCGCGTCTGCCGCAGAAGCACTATTTTCAGGAGCAATACCAAGGGTAATGTCTACACCCGCAGGTACGTCAATGAATGGCGTTGCGGTGCGGTACACAAAGTTATCAATCAACAGATCATCGTTGGCATACACGTCTACTGTTGGAGAAGGACTGTTGTGAACCACCTGCACACGCGCTGTTGGCGGGGGCGGAGGAACAACTGGCAGTTCAATAACAGTGCCGTTCGGAAGCGCGGCAAACAAGCCGAAAGCTGGAGTGCCACCCAGCAAACCGCTGGCAAAAACACGCGCCGCACCGCCTGCCAATCCGCTCAAATCAGCGGTGTAGGTTGCCAGTACGTCGTTGCTACCGGAAGGAATGATTTGCACCTGATATACACCCGGATCAACACTCAGATAGCCGGTGAAGTTAGGGTACGACAAATCAGAGATCACCGTTCCAAGACCTACAACGGCCACATCTACTGCAGGAGCATTTGGAGAACCGTGCAATACATTGAAATCAACCTGTGTAGCTAGTAATGCGGCTTCGCGTGCGTCACCATCAACCACCAGCGTGAACGGTGTAGTTGGATCACCTACGATACCGGAAGCTGTAACGGCATAGGTACCGCCAGTTACCAGATTCACATCAAAAGTGGCAATAGCATCGGCAGCAGAAGTGCTGCTAGCTGGAGCCACGCCCAGGGTGATGTTCCGGTCAGCCGGTACATTGATATAAGGAGTAGCAGTACGGAAAGCAAAATCGTTGATTAGCAGGGTGTTGCCTGCATAAACGTCTACTGTAGGATCAGGAGAGTTATGAATCACCTGAACACGGGCAGTCGGGGTGGTTGGCAATGCAACAACCGCACCACTTGGCAATGCTGCATACAGTCCGAACGCAGGGCTTCCACCCAGCAAGCCGCTGGCAAATACATAAGCTGCAGCGCCTTGAAGATTGCTCAAATCTGCCCGAAAAGAAGCTACTACATTTGGATCGCCAGCGCCGCGAACCGCAAAGTCGTACTTGCCCGGAGCAAGGCCCAGATACGGGGTGAACTGGCCATAAGCCAAGTTTGAAATAACATTATTTGCCAGCAATACGGCATCTACATCCACCGCAGGAGCGTTGGTGGACCCGTGCAGCACCGCAATATCTACGTTCAGCGGGTTGACAGCTTTCTCTTGTGCCGTGGCATTTACATTGAGCGTAAACGGAGTGGTTGGGTCGCCTACAATACCGGAAGCAGTTACGATATAAGTACTGCCATTAGTAAGGTTTACATTGAAACTTACGAGTGTATCCGCTACGGAAGTGCTGTTTTCCAGAGCAACGCCGAGAGCAATGTCTACACCTGCCGGAACATAAATAAAAGGAGTAGCAGTGCGATATACAAAATTGTCGATCAGCAAATCGTTGTTCGCATATACGTCAACCGTTGGAGACGGGCTGTTGTGGATCACCTGCACACGGGCAACCGGAGTCGCCGGAAGGGCAATCACGTCTCCGTTGGGCAATACAGCATATAACCCAAAAGAAGGAGTACCGCCAAGCAGGCCACTGGCTATAACACGGATAGCGGCACCGGCCAGGCCTGTCAAATCTGCCTGGTATGTCTGAACAATTGCATTGCTGCCCGCAGGCTTGATGTCGAGATAGTACACACCTGGATCTACACTGAGATATGGCGTGAATGCGCCGTACGACAAATTAGATACAATTTTGCTGCCCGTACGCACCACCACATCTACTGCAGGGGCATCCGGAGAACCATGAAGCACATTGAATTGAACTTTAGCCGGATCCGAAGACTGGTTTTGTGCGGCATCATCCACCAATAAGGTGAAAGGCGTTACAGGATCACCAACCACGCCGGAGGCTGTAACAGCATACGTTTTTCCCGATTCCAACAGCAGCGGGAAATTGGCAATGGCATCCGCTACAGAAGTACTGTTGCCAGGAGCAACAGCTACGTCCAGCGGAAGGCCAACCGGTAAATCCAGAAATGGGGTTGCCGTGCGAAAGGCAAAATCATTAAACGCAAGAATGCCATTCACATAGATATCCACTGTTGGATCCGGGGAGTTGTGAATGATTTGCACCTTGGAAGTTTGAGCTGACGAAGCTGTTGCTAAAAACAACATCGCCAATAGGGCAGTAAGAAATCGATTCATGTTAAACAGGTTAAATTGTGTGGAACGTTGGTTAGGTAAACCAGACAATCAAACATGGCCACCATTTTTTTGTTCAACAAATAAAGACCAAATGCTAAACAAAAGATTATTTTGCTATTTTTTGTCATTTACATAATTCAACCTAAACACTGTCTTAAACATTTTCCCAAAGGAGCTTATCTTTAGCAAACATGTACTTCTAACAAAAAATGGTTTTCAAAATGCTTCTCTGGCCTACGGGCTACTTGGAAACCAAACAAAGCATAATACATTTGCATAAGTAACTTTGTTATCCATGTCAAGCGGACCATCCATTTCAACCACTTTTCGCACTGAAAACGTTTTGAGTGCATTGCTGCTATTGGCTATTACCAACTATTTCCCACATTTTCACAAAACCTGGTTCGTTGAAGAAACCGGGAACATACACATAGCCCCTTTACTTGGATGGGTTGTTGCTATTGGATTGATCTTACAAAAGCACTGGGCCCGAAAAGCTGGCCTTGCCATTTCCTGCTTTTTATTGTTGGTTGCTTTTTTCGAGTGGTTTAGCGGATCCACTAAACCCGGCTTTGTCATTATGCTCCTATGTGGCGGATTCAGCCTTTATCTGCTCCGCCCTATTGCATAACCCCTTTCAACATTCGGCGGCTAAACCCGCCGGTACATCAAACCCTTCAAACCCCTTCATGCCCAATCTCGACTCCAACATTGAATTTCTGAAAGGCGTAGGTCCACAGCGGGCCGACACCCTGAAAACGGAATTGGGCATTTTCACCTGCAGAGATCTCCTCTTCCATTTTCCATTCCGATATATTGACCGAACACAGTTTCACCGCATACGGGACGTCCATAATGAAGGGGAAAATGTTCAGTTACGTGGAATCCTTCGCCGTTTGGAAACCATGGGTGAAGGCAAAGCCAAACGACTGGTAGGGACCTTGCGCGACGACAGCGGGGTCATGGAATTGGTGTGGTTCCGGGGCGTTCAGTGGTTAGAAAAAAGCTTACAGGTTGGTAAAGAATATATAGTATTCGGCAGGGTAAGTGAGTTTAACGGACGGCTGAATATTCCACACCCGGAAATGGAGGAGGCTAATCAGGAAACCGGTCAGAAAGCCAAAAACTTTGATCCTGTATACCCTACCACCGACAAACTCTCCCAGAAGGGTTTGGATGCCAAGGGAATTCGCAAGTTGATGCGTACACTTATTGACGGATTGACGCCTGCTGAATTACCTGAAACGATGCCGGACTACCTGACCCGACAATTCCGACTTACCTCCCGGCTGGACGCCCTGCAGAAAATCCATTTTCCGGAGAATCAACAAGAATTGGACGGCGCCACCCGCAGGTTGAAATTTGAAGAGCTTTTTTTCCTCCAATTGCGCTTGCTCCAAATTCGCACCCGGCGTAAGGATAGTTTCCGGGGATTTGTTTTTTCCAAAATCGGGAATTTCTTCAACCGATTTTATCAGGAAAAACTCCCCTTTGAACTGACCAATGCGCAAAAAAGGGTGCTCAAGGAAATACGCTCCGATCTGGCATCCGGCAAACACATGAACCGGCTGGTGCAGGGCGATGTGGGCTCCGGCAAAACGGTAGTAGCACTCATGACCATGCTGATGGCCCTCGATAACGGCTTCCAGGCCTGCCTGATGGCACCAACCGAAATCCTGGCACAACAACATTTTGAAGGCATAACTGCCCTGGTAGGCGATTTGGGGGTGAATGTGGGATACCTCAGCGGCTCTGTAAAAGGCAAAAAACGGGAAGCCATTCTGGCACAATTGGCAACCGGTGAAATGCATATCCTGATCGGCACACACGCCTTGATTGAAGAATGGGTAAAGTTTAAAAATATAGGGATCAGCGTCATCGACGAGCAACACCGTTTTGGCGTAGAACAAAGGGCTAAACTTTGGGCAAAAAACCCCTCCGGACCACCGCATGTGCTGGTCATGACCGCTACACCCATTCCCAGAACCCTGGCCATGACCCTGTACGGCGACCTTGATGTTTCTGTTATTGACGAACTTCCGCCTGGTCGGAAACCAATAACCACCATGCACAAAACGGAACACCACCGATTGCGTGTGCAAGGATTTATAAAAGAGGAAATTGCCAAAGGAAGGCAGGTTTATGTGGTGTATCCCATGATTGAGGAAACAGAAACCATGGATTTGCAAAACCTGATGTCGGGATTTGAAGCATTAAGCCGCGATTTTCCGGCTCCGGAATACCATATCTCTATTGTACACGGCAAAATGAAACCCGCCGACAAAGATTTTGAGATGCAACGGTTTTTGCGGAGAGAAACTCAGATCATGGTGGCTACCACTGTTATTGAAGTAGGGGTAAATGTGCCTAACGCATCGGTGATGGTGATTGAGAACGCCGAACGATTCGGGCTTTCGCAATTGCACCAGTTGCGCGGACGTGTGGGGCGGGGCGCTGATCAGAGTTATTGTATTCTGCTCACCAGCTACAAGCTCAGTCATGAAGGCCGGGAACGTATTCAAACCATGGTGCAAACCACTGACGGTTTTGTGATTGCGGAGGCCGATTTACGCCTGCGGGGGCCAGGCAATATTGAAGGTACTCAGCAGAGTGGTATGCTTCGTTTTTTATTGGCTGATCTGGCTCGCGACGGGCAAATGCTCGCGGCAGCCCGCGAAGTAGCCACACAGATTCTGGAGAAAGACCCGGCGCTGAGTTTGCCGGAGCATGGCAGATTGCGCCAACATCTGGCATCCGAAGGTCGGGATGCCAGGGTTTGGAGCCGGATATCCTGAGGCAAAAGTTTCTGAATGGCTCGCATTACGCTAATGTATTTTCCTGCATTTGACTTTGTTGGATAAATAAACTGAATTTGGCCATGGCCATTTTAAAACTTGACCAGTTTACCTGATTTAATCATTTCCCCTTTTGACTTTATATCCCAGAAATAAAGCCCTGGCTTTAATTGTGATGATTCCAGTGAGTTGATTCCAGAAGATAATAAATCCTCGCGGACCAGACTTCCCATTTGATTGTATAGCCTGAAAACCGGTTTGAGCAGGTTATCGCCAATGGTTATTATAAGGCGGTCCCGGAAAGGATTTGGCGAAATTTCAATCTGATGATCCACAACAGGGGACTCCGTTTTAGAAACGCCCATATATATCGTCCTACATTGCGTATCGCTGCCATATTGGTTGCTTACTGTGAGACAGACCTGGTAAATGCCTGTACTGTCGTAAGTATGGAGTGGACTCTGCTCTGTACTAATGGCGCCGTCGCCAAAATCCCATTGCCATGACACAGGCTCATGGTGCGACAGATCATAAAAATAACGCGTGAAAAAATCAAGAGAGTCGTCCATTCTAAAATTTGCTACCGGTATATTATTCAATCCCAGGGTATCACAGGGTGAGCCGTCGAGCGGGCCAAGGCGGTAGTTGGGCATGTAGGGAATTGCCGAGCCGATGACTACGTCGAAAAATGGTTTGTCGTGCACGAACTTGCAGTCTTTGCCTTTTACGTTGGGGTATTGTACCGTGCAATACCCCAGGCCTGAATGCACCACGTAGATACGACCGTCTGGGGCGAGTTCAGCGCCAAGGAACTGTTCCCAGGTGATATTATCAGGGAAATGATAATCGCTGCTATCAATAATATTGATGGTGTCGGCAATTAACAGAAGGTCCGAGTTGCTTATATTATATTGAACCAAAAAGGGTAAAGTGCCATACGGGGCGAAGGAGGTAACAGTGCGAGTGGTTGTTTTGTAAAAAAAACTGTCATTGGGAGAAAACACAGCCCCCGTGCCACTTGAGTTTAAGTATGTTTTTGGTTCATTCCACGGTGGAGGCGGGTAATTCAATCGCCGTTCTTTAGCCAATAGGCCACTACAGCGATCAAAGTCAAAAATGCTAAAGCCTAACTGATCATTAATATCTGCATAGTATTTTCCGCTTGAAGAAAAGCAATTGCCTACGATTTGATTGCTTTTATTGCCACCATCATAAGGAATCGGATTGGGTTTTGTGCCAATTAATTGAGTGTCAGGAATAGAAAATCCTTCGGGCGTGAGCAACACACGATAATGCCTGTTCTCGTCCGCATCCGACACCATGATCCACCAGTCACGCCCATTGGCATGTTGGCAAGCGGCAGGGGCCATTAAGGTGCCGGTGAGCAGTATCTTGTTTTTCTCCAACACCTTTCCCGTCCCGTTGTTGGCCATGATATCTATGGTGGCCACCATCAGGTTTTGGCCAACGTACCTATAAGGCCACTTGTTGGCAGGATGGAGGCCAAAGTCAAGACTGATGAAATAAACAAGATTCGGTTCACCTGGCTTTTCAAGAAAAAAGCCGGATTGACCGGCAGGGTAACTGGAAGCGGTCTGCCATTCCTGAATTGTAGGATTTATCCCCCCGCCGTTTTCAAGAATTTCACCGAATCTGTCAAAAATACTTAGGCCATTTGAATAAAAAAGAATATTTCCTTCAGCATCACACCAAGATTCTGAAAACCTTGCATTACAAATGGTATCATTTCTAAGAACAATATCTGAAGTCTTAAAGTCATAGTAGAAGCGAAATTCACTTACTTCCGGCCTTAGACCCAATGGCCACATATAGTCGTGTTTTTGGGCGGCGATAAAATTAGCCCAAAATACGAAGAAAAAGAAAGGGGAAAAAAAACGATTGTTCATACGCTAAAAGTGAAAAAGCAGGATGCCCTTAACAGGGCACCCTGCCGTATGAATTAATTAGTGTGTGATGGTCAGCCTTTTTACCAGTGATCTTCCGGATTTCTCTTTGACAGAAACCAGATAAATGCCATTGGTAAGTTCCTCTGTGGGTATTGTCAGCGACGTAAGTCCCTCCAAATCGGATACCTTGCGCTGAAGCAATAGCCTACCCCATAAGTCGGTTAGCATCAATATCCCGTCTTCTGCATTGGCAGGAAAGTTTACAGTCACACTGCCATCAGCGGGATTTGGCATCAACACCCAATCTTCGGTATGTACTGGTTGTTGATCAATATTACGCTCACCACCTTCAAGCGGGGGGGCGAAACTCCCGCAGTCCGTGTAAACCATTTCCCCAGTTTGTAAATAGTACCATGCCCTTGCCAGATAGACGATACTGCCCGCTTCACCAGGGCAATACAGGCCGATCTGCCTTTCGGCCTCCAACTCGGAGGTTGAGAGGGCCCGTGGCGCGGTGAATTGAGTTTCCAGGTAAAGCCCGTTGATGTACCGTTCCGCCGTACCGGGCAGAATGGTAGCGCTTATGTTATTATTGGTATTGCTTACGGCAGCGGCGCCTGTTGCCATGCTGCCTAAAGCAGATATCAAGTAAGACTGGAGCGATTGTTCCAATCCTCCGGCCTGAGCGCTGAGCGCCGTAAAGGACGCCAAAACATTCGGGTCGCTGTCAATACTCCCCAACAAGGTTAGCATGGCGGCTTCGGTTGCATCCAGTTGAGCTGATGTGTTCTGTATATTGCCGAGCAATGCCGTAGAAATAGCGGCTTCAAGTCCATTGATACTGTTTCGTACTCCATACATGGCTTCCACAGGTTGTCCTTGTTGTGCCTGTAGAAAGCCGTTTATGATAGCATCTCCTGTCGCCAGGACAGGGTTCTCCGTGAATTTACGGATCAGGCCCATTTCTGAGGTCCACTTATATCCCGGGCTAAGGCTCGAGGTACCGCCGCCTGCCAGGTTCAGATCTGCCTCGTTTTTGGAAAGCGTGCCGCCCCCGCCTGTTGTTCCTCCGCAGGTGTAGTCGTCTTCCTGAATTTCCTGCGTAGTGAACCATGTACCACAACTCAACAATGGACCTTCATTAACCGGGTTGACGGCGTTGTTTACGTTTGCCCCTAGAGAAACGTGGTACCTAGAATCACAGTAAGTAAACCCATTGGGCCCATTTTCATACGCCGCGCCTAATGCAAAATCTCCCAACCAGTCATTGCCTCTTAGGTACTGCGGGCCAGTGCACGCATCAAAGTAAAAAATTCCTGTTCCAAGGATTATGTTAGGGTCACTGTTCTCAACATCGTTGTATGAAATGACGCAGTCCGTGGCATTGTCAGCCCTGAACTGCAGGCAGGTGGCCATCTCTTTTGCGGAATTTTGAGAAACATGTGCGTTTAATGTTGATTCACACAGTATTCCGATTGGGATGCCAACCTGCCCGCCCTGAGGAAAATTTGTTGTAATATTGCAGGTTATGCCATTATCTAATCCACCAACAACAGAAATGCAACGATAAATGTCTGATGATTCCTTTGTCTTCACGATTCCGTTGCCTGATATATTAGCGTTGACTATATTCTCTGTTGTGATGCCATTTATTCCGGCAATCAGGTTCACCTGATTTAGGGTAATATTTAGGAGCATTCCATTGCTTGATGCCTGGTTGTGCATGGCTGTCACACTTATTCCTGTTGGCAAAATTTCCGGATTAACGAAAGGTGTAAATGCCTCTGGCTGATCCATATCAATATCATTGCCATTAATTTGGAAATTGCTGTAAGCGATGTTCGGATCTTTTAGCTCGATTCCTGTGGAACGCTTTTTAATATTGGGCAGATATTTGGTGCAACCAATGTAACAATTGGTCACCCATCCTTTTGTCAGATTGCCGGCTCCTGTTTCTTCCATATCCACTCCATTTTGCACTTCGACCATCCGGCACGCTGAAATATATGCTTCAGTTGCAGGTTTGGAAGTAAGGGCATACACACCCCGTTCGCAGTTATTTATAGTGGCAAGAGGGTCTTCCTTACCAAGCCCTACAAAGTTCAGGCGTTTCCCGCCAATGTTATCAATGAAGGTTACAGATGTGCCTTGGTGGGCTGCGGGCGCACCAGTCAGATAGTTGATATTTACAAACCTACATCCTGTAATTCGGGTTGTGCCGTTAATGGCAACAATACCTGCCTGCATATTTTGGAATAGGTTACCAGTGCTTTGGCCTGCCAACAGCAAACTTCCTCCGGCTGATCCATCAAAGTAAATACCACAATATGTTCTTTGAGAGTACGGAACGCCATTAATTTGAGCGAGTGAACTGCATGAACTTGCAGGATAAGTTGGGATATTTCCCGATCCAGTCATGGTGTTATTTAAAAACAGGGACAATGCAAAAGATCCTTGAGTAGCATATATGCCTATGAAGTTTCTTTGAAAAGTAGTGCTCCTAAGGCTGAGTTTTGGTAGAGGGTTGTTATTTCCGGGGTTGACAGGACTTATGGCAAAATATGCATTTCTAATACTGGCGCCATTGGTGGTCAGCGATCCTCCGGAGAAAACTTCTATACCGTTCCAAAGTTTCTGGCAATTCGCGTCGTTTGAATTATAAATTGCATCCAGCATTGTATTTCCAATCAATGTCAATGCTCCACCCGATGTCACGGATATCTTACCTCCTGGCATAACAAATATACTGCATCCAACAAACTTGTAAGGAATATCTACTTCCAGATCGCCATAAATAAGCAGCGTCTTACCTATCAACTCCGTGGAAGGCAATTTATTGGCAGCAACCAAAGTGCTTACAGTTCTTTGACTTCCACAGCCGGTGCCAATAATTATATATGGCAAAATCTGACTCAAGGGTATTTCGCACCAATTTGCGCCATCCTGGCTATGCCTTACAACCGGAAGAGGTGAGGCAAAAGGATTGATATCTCCGCTGTAATCGTGAAATACTTGGAAGAGGCTTGGTCCGCCACTGACTATTGGGGTTCCATCCCCGAAGTCCCAATGGTGTGTAAGCCATGTATCGTTCCCCGTAAGGCCTGCTGTTACTTTATCGCAATAGGGTGTATTTCCGATAGAAAAAATTTCACAAGGTTGTGCCGTCGATGCTTGTGGAATCAACAAGATTCCAACTATCCAAAGAAATCCTTTGAAAATGATAAAGAGCAATTGCTCAAGTTGGGCAGTGCGATGAAATCTTAAGTTTTTCATACTTTTGTAAAGTTTTAGTGACCCTTACTCTGATTGTTTTACCCGGCCATTTCAGGATGAAAACCGGGGCTTTCGGGGTTGGTTCCGGAGGTATCCCGCTGCAACGGGATGCCTCTTTTTAAAAGCCAAGGGAAAATGCGAGATGGGTTGCACTCAGGTTGTAACCCGAAGCAACGTAAAATATTCAGGCATCCATTACAAAGATGCTTCTGTGATGAAAGGCATTAACTGGCCTAAAATGAACAATAACTGCGGGAATGGTTGGTTGGAATTGCCTCTAATTTAATATGGAATAGTAGCGATAATTGAAAATGAATCATTTTAGAAGGTTTTTTATGGATGGGAAATAAAATCTGAAAACGAAATTAAGTCAATAATTTCAAACTGGTTGCGTTTTCATTTGGCTATTTTTGGTCAAATACTGTATTCAAGCGATCATTTGGTTATTGCCACCTTACCCCCCCCCCCCTGTACAGAATAATATTTTGGATTGAAAACCTGCCAAATAGTTAAGATGTTTCTGATTTGAGTTAAGACTTATTATTGAAATATTACTTTGCAATTATTTTGTTTTAATCTGCCGTTTTCAGCGTAGTTTCTGGTACCTATTGAGCAGGCCTATCCGGTCCAGCTGCGGATCAGATATCTTAGCTTTATTGAGTTACCACACCGTGGCCACATATGCTCTCATTTTTCCGGGTGGTTGTTGTAGCCCCACCTGTGGAAGTTCGTTACCTTTGCGGACTCTGTAACCAAATATACCATTTTACATGAAAGGCATAATTCTCGCTGGCGGACTCGGCACCCGTCTCTATCCGCTCACACTTGCGGTAAGTAAACAATTGATGCCGGTGTACGACAAGCCTATGATCTATTACCCGCTTAGTACGCTGATGCTGGCAGGTATAAACGAGGTTTTGATCATTTCTACGCCTCAGGATTTGCCTAAATTTCAACAATTATTTGGCGATGGCGCCGAACTGGGCATGCAGTTTTCCTATGTAGCACAACACGTGCCCAATGGCCTGGCACAGGCCTTCGTATTAGGCGCCGATTTTATTGGCAAAGACCCGGCGGCCTTAATTCTCGGCGATAATATTTTCTACGGAGCGGGCTTAGGCGAAATGGTACGTTCCTGTTCGGATCCAAGTGGCGGAATCATTTTTGCCTACCAGGTGGCCGATCCGGAACGTTATGGTGTAGTGGAATTTGACCGAAATTTCAAAGCCCTGAGCATTGAGGAGAAACCTGCCCACCCCAAAAGTCATTATGCTGTTCCTGGCCTTTACTTTTATGACAACCAGGTGGTAGAAATAGCCAAAAACCTCCAGCCAAGCCCCAGAGGCGAATACGAAATCACCGACGTTAACCGATACTATTTATCCAAAGGACAGCTGGAAGTGCGTGCCATGGGCAGAGGGTATGCCTGGCTTGATACCGGCACCCATGAATCCCTGATGCAGGCTGGCCAATTTGTTCAGGCCATTGAAGACCGGCAAGGACTTAAAATTGGATGCATCGAAGAAGCTGCCTGGGAAATGGGCTTCATCAACGATGTCGGTCTGGAAAAGCTTGCGCACAAATACCTTAAAAGCGGGTATGGTGAGTATTTGTTGAGATTATTGAAAAGTACATGATTGAAGATTACATGCGTACATGATTGAAGAGGGAGGGGCGCTGAGCTTGAGATTTTCCAGGGCCTTTGGCCTTAATTCCCATTCGGACATGTCGTTAAGGCCAAAAGCCCTTCATGAACTAAAACCCAGTGCCCCTCCCTCTTCAATCATGTACTCATGTAATCTTCAATCATATAATCTTCAATCATGTAATCTTCTGGCCTCTTCAATAAGCAAGGCAAAAAATTCTCCCAACTGCCAGCCATAGGCAACAGCCTGTTGAGGAACAATACTGGCCGGTGAAATACCCGGAATGGTGTTGGCCTCCAGGAAATGGAAGGTTTCTCCCACTAAAATATAATCAAACCGCACTACCCCACTGCATTGCAGGGACGAGTAGAGAAATTTTGAATTAGCCTGACATTGAGCCGTTAGTTCGGGTGAGATTTCTGCCGGAGTTACTTCTTTGGAGCGCCCTTCATACTTGGCAGCATAGGTAAAAAACTCATCGTCGGGAATGATTTCCGTTACAGGTAAGACGATTACTTCTCCATTCACCCGGAGGGCGCCGTTGGAGAATTCCCGGCCTGGCAGAAAAGATTCCACTACTACTTCGTTATCAAATCGAAAAGCTTCTTCAATAGCGGGGATAAGCGCGTCCAATGATTTCACCTTGGTTACGCCAAAGCTGGAGCCGTGCGTATTGGGTTTGACGAATAACGGAAGACCAAGCGCAGAAAAAGCAGAAGCGTCCAGTGCGTCACCAGCATGAAGCAATACGGATTTTGCCATGGGGATCCGGTTTCCGTACTGCGCCATTTGCATCTTGGTGTTATGCTTGTTCATGGTAAGCGCACTGACAAAGCCGTTGCAGCAGGTGTACGGAATACCGAGCATTTCCAAATAGCCTTGCATTTTACCATCTTCCAGCGGAGTACCGTGCAGGGCTGCAAACGCGCAGGCAAACCGGATCTTTTCCCCCTGGAGCGTCAATGAGAAATCGTTTTTGTCTATTGCTACCCCGGATAGAATGTCTACCCAATGATCTTTTTGCACGTCGATCATAAAACAACGATACCGATCCTTGGACAAATGATCGTACACTACTTGTCCGCTTTTGAGTGAAATGACCCGTTCTTCTGAGTCGCCGCCGGTTAGTATGGCAATATTGATCATGATGGTGAATGTGATGAATGTGGGGAATGTGGGGAATGTGGGGAATGTGATGAATGTGATGAATGTGGGGAATGTGGGGAATGTGGGGAGCAAACTTCTTTCTGGCCCAAAATGCGCAGATAGTCACTTAAATAAATAAGGCGAAGCGCCTACTTTGGTGCAGGTCGCTTCGCCTTGGTATGGAGTGGAGTGAGTGGGTTAAATCCGGTTGGAAAAAACCTTACTTCCAGTCATCGTCCAGATCTTCTTCGTCGCGGCCTTTTTGGCGTGGTTCTTCTTCACCACCTTCGGCACCATCTTCAGCGCGATCATCATCATCCATATCGCGGTTTTGGGCTTCCCATTCCGCCTGGCGACGATCAAATTCTTCATAGTCGAACTCAGGCATGAGTTCGGTTTTGACATGATTTACAACTTCGTTCAAAGAAGCTACAAAACGATTGAAATCTTCTTTGTAAAGGAAAAGTTTGTGACGCTTGTAGCCAAAACCATCCTCCCGACGAGTACTTTCCGTGATGGTAATGAAGAAATCTTCACCACGGGTTTTCTTCACGTCAAAGAAATAGGTCCGGCGCTTGCCTGCGCGCACTCTTTTGGAAAACACGCTTTCTTCTTCGAAACGGTCGCCGCCGCGATCACCATAACCGCCGCGCTCGCGGAAACCACCACCGCCGCCACCGCGTTCGCGGAAACCACCGCGATCACCTTGGCCTCCACGGTCGCGGAAACCACCACCGCCATAACCACCACCGCCACGTTCGCGGAAACCGCCGCGATCACCATAGCCACCTCGGTCCCCATATCCGCCACGGTCGCGGTCCCGGTCCCGATTTTCATTGTCTCTCCGTTGAAAATTCCCGTATTCCACCTGTCAATTTGTTTCGTGAAAAAATAAATTTGTGAATAATGTTTCAGCAAAGGTAGATTTTACCCGGAAACAAGTGCATGGTTTTGAAAAAAATTGTCGATTGCTTTTCAACTAACATTTCAGTAGAAAAACCATCAAAAGTTTTTATTACCTGTCAAAAAAAGAAACTTTAATGCTTTCAAACCTGCAAACCCTGCCATTCTGTCAAAAAACTGCATTTTTATTCGCATGGAATGAAATATGCTGGCTACTCCTGACATGACCATCCAAACGGTTATCTTTGCGCCTCATAAACCTCATAAACCTCATAAACCTCATCCCCTACCTTAAACACATCACCCACACCATCATAAATGTTCGGATTTCTTAAAAAGATCATCGGCACCAAGCAAGACCGGGATCTCAAACAATATCAGGCGCTGGTTCTTGAAGTAAATAAAAATTTTGAGGCGTTCCAGTCCATCTCCAATGATGCTTTACGTTCCAAAACGTTGGAGTTTCGCCAGCGTATTCAGGAATATTTGAGCGATATCGACGCCGAGGTCGCCTCCGTGAATCAGCAAGCCATTGAAGCAGAAGACTTTAACCAAAAAGAAATCCTCTTTAAGGAGGTAGATGAACTGCGCAAAAACCGCGATAAAGCTCTGGAAGATGTTCTTTTGAGTATTCTACCAGAAGCATTCGCCGTAGTCAAGGAAACCAGCCGCCGTTTCTCCCAAAATGAAACCATTACGGTTACAGCAACCGACCATGACCGTCAGCTGGCAGCTAAGCCTGGCAAAAGCCATGTAACCATAGAAGGGGATAAAGCCATCTGGAAAAATCGCTGGACTGCCGCAGGTG
>JBIKUE010000055.1:0-32101 GCA_044347755.1 Saprospiraceae bacterium | reverse complement strand
GCAGTTAAGGCTGCCGTCCTGAATAAATTTATTCAAATAGCCGCTCCTAAATCTGTGAAAGTCGCTTGAGGCCTAAACGGGATAGGGAAAATCTGGCTTCCAACAAGATTCATGCAACAAAGCCTCCTACGAACGAACACCGATTACTTCTACTGCGGCGCCGGTTAGAGCAGGATTGTACCAGCATTCGACGCCGGAAGATTTGAACCGGGATACAGCGGCCTTGGCTTCTTCAACTGTGTTGTAGCCTTTTACAATATAGCAGGCTCCTTCAGCACCTCCCGGGCAGCGGGAACCTTCGTGCCAGAGCAGCATGAGCCCTTCGATAGAAGGAGCTTTATCTACCGGTGTGTTTTTGCAATACACGGCAAATTGCACAAAATGCAACTCTGCGATGGGCGTAAAGATTAGATCACCTACCTGCCCCTTGCCTTTGCGCACGCTGCGGTGTACATTGGCGCCATTTACCGTAAAGGTTGTGGCAGGGTTTGGCGGTTCGATATCATACGTAGCCGGGGCAGTACCACCTGTGCTGTACTGTGCAGGAGCCATACCTTTAGCAGTCATGGATTTAGCAGGGGTACCCTGTACCTTGGATAATGCCGCGGCACGACGCGTAGAAGCGTCGGAAGAGCTTTTGGTTGCGGTTTGGGGTGTGGGAGTGCCGGAAGGATTATACCGGCGTACGGCGGTTACCTGAGCAGAAGCGTGAGAAGCAACACCGATTAAAAGCAGAAAAAAAAGTTTTTGAGCAGTTTGCATAAGACAAATTGTTCGTGTGTTTGTGAAAAAAGGTTTAATGTTCAACCTAGTGCAATAGTCTTGCCAACTTTTGAAAATGCCTGTTAGGCGTCGAAACAAGCCTATTCCATGTATTACGCTTCAGACGGGTGCTTTATTGTATTAAAAAAAATAACAATTTTGTTTCAAAGCTACGGATTTTTCAGAAAATTAAACAAATTCGTTTTAAAATTATTTGTTTATTAAAATAAAACAAAAAGTTTTTATCTTATTTTTGCCCCACTCAAAGTCTCGCAGCGTTCAAAAACCTGCAAGGCTTACTCGCCTTCATCCGGCATCATACCGCCGGGCTTTATTCATTTTTTACAGCAACCCAACTTGCGTCCGGTCATGTACCTCAACGCGCACACCTTTTTCAGTCTGCGCTATGGCGTTTTTTCTCCCGGTCAGCTGGTAGAAGCCGCCGCTGCGCATCAGGTCAAATCCCTGGTACTGACAGACATCAACAACACGTCTGCAGCCCTGGAATTCGTGCGTGCCTGCCAAAAACACCGGATTAAACCTATCCTGGGCATTGAGTTCCGTGATGAAAAACACCAGTTTCTATACACTGGCATTGCCCGAAACAACGCTGGCTGGGCGGTACTTTGCGCTTTTCTCACCGAACATTCCCTGAGTGGCAAACCTCTGCCCGCTGTACCACCGCCCATGGATGATGTCTTTATCATCTACGAACGTGAGGTCAAACCTTTCGATATGTTCCGCCCCAATGAACTACTTGGCATACGCCCCAACGATGCCGGCAAGCTGGTATTCTCTTCCTGGCGGCACCGCCCGGAACAACTTGTAGTCTGGCAGCCCCTGACCTACCCCGATACCGAAGGCTACCGCCTGCACAAACTGCTGCGCGCCATGGATGCCAACACCCTGGCAACCAAACTGGATGGCGTGGCAGTAGCCCGTCAGGATGAACAATTCCGGCCGGAAGCACAACTGCTGACGCCTTTTCAAAACCACCCGAAAGTGGTGCAAAACACCCGCCGTATCCTGGAGTCCTGTTCTATTTCCTTTGAAACCGGTCTTCAACGCAACCGCCTGACATTCATGGGCAGTAAGGAGGGCGACCTGAATCTGCTCACCAAGCTGGCAGAAAACGGCTGTGTGCGCCGGTATGGACCCGGGCACAAACGCGCGCAGGAGCGTGTGCGCAAGGAGCTCAAAATGATCGCAGAAATGGACTTTGCCACGTATTTCCTCATCACCTGGGACATCATACGCTACGCCGAATCAGCCGGCTATCACCATGTAGGGCGCGGGAGCGGCGCCAATTCTATTGTGGCATATTGCCTGTACATTACGGATGTAGAGCCGCTGGAACTGGACCTGTATTTCGAGCGATTTATCAACCCGCAACGGAGTTCCCCTCCGGATTTTGATATTGATTTCTCCTGGGATGAACGTGACGATGTAACCGATTACATCTTCAAACGCTACGGACGAGAGCATACCGCCCTGTTAGCTACTTACAGCACCTTCCAGCATGCGGCCGTCATTCGGGAGCTCGGTAAAGTGTTCGGTTTGACGCCTACCGATATTGAAGCCATTTTGGATCACTGGCATCGTCATACCCCGGGTAACTGGGAATGGACTGGTCGGAAAGGCGAAGAAAGCGCCGGGAATGAAACCTCTGCTACTCCCCTGCCCGCTGCATCGCTCCCGGAAGGCCTGCACCCATGGGCCAAACACATCCTGCGCTATGGGGATATGCTGGTGAATTTCCCCAATTACCTGTCCATACATGCCGGAGGCATCATCATTTCGGAAAAACCGCTGAGCGAAGCCACTGCTCTCCAAATGATGCCCAAAGGTTTCCCGATTACGCATTTCGACATGTATGCTGCCGAGGAATGGGGATATCACAAATTTGACATCCTGAGTCAGCGCGGCCTGGGGCACATTAAGGATTGTGTGGACATCGTGCGGGAGAACCAGGGTAAGGCTGTGAACGTGCATGAGGTGGAACGCATCAAGAACGATGAACGGGTGCGGGCTCAGTTGCGCAGCAGCCGGTGTATGGGTTGTTTTTACATTGAAAGTCCGGCTATGCGCGGTTTGTTGCGCAAGTTGCGCTGCGATAACTATGTACATCTCGTGGCAGCGAGCAGTATCATTCGGCCGGGAGTAGCCAGTTCAGGCATGATGCGCGCCTATATCCAGCGTTTTCACCAGCCCAATGCTTTTGAGTATTTACATCCCGTGTTCAAGGAACATTTATCAGAAACCTTCGGGGTGATGGTGTATCAGGAGGACGTGATGAAAATCCTGCACCATTTTGCAGGCCTGGGATTGGACGAAGCGGATGTAATGCGTCGCATGATGACGGGCAAAAAACGCTCTTCGGAAGCATTTGAGCGCCTGAAGCAGAAATACTTCGATCAATGTGCCGCCCGGCGCTATCCGGAGGAATTGTCCAAAGAAGTGTGGCGACAACTGGAGAGCTTCGGTGGGTATTCCTTCTGCAAAGCGCACTCGGCGAGTTTTGCGGTAGAATCGTTCCAGAGTCTGTATTTGAAAACCTACTTCCCGCTGGAGTTCATGGTTGCTGTGATCAACAACTTTGGCGGATTTTACAGCACGGAGTTTTACGTACATGAGGCACGCATGGGCGGCGCGTGTATCCATGCGCCCTGCGTGAACCGGAGCAAACGACTCACCCGCATCGAAGGTCAAGATATCTACCTGGGCCTCACGCATGTGCGCGGGTTGGAGTCGGATTTGATACAAAACATGGAATACCAACAAACAAAGGGACCATTCAAATCCATGGAAAACTTTGTGCGCCGGGTGCATGTAACGCCTTCTCAACTGGATTTGCTGATCCGCATTGGAGCCTTCCGCTTTACCGGTATGAAAAAAAGTGAGCTGTTCTGGGAAAAAAGTCGGGTACTGACCCCAGAAAGTGGCATGGGCGCCCAGTTGCTTTTTGCTGACGAAGCAGACACATTTCAGTTACCGGTACTGGAAGAAGGACCTTTTGATCAGGCATTTGAGGAAATGGACCTGCTGGGTTTCCCGCTTTGTTCTCCGTTTGAGTTGCTGGAGGAAAGTGCAAAAGCCGGAAATCCCGGGCTTCCGGCGCGCGACATGGTCAAACACATACATGAATTAGTCACCCTGACCGGCTATTACGTATGTCGTAAAGATACGCGTACGGTGAAGGGCGAGCTCATGCAATTCGGGACCTGGATTGACCCGGAAGGGCAATTTTTCGATACGGTACATTTCCCGGATCAAGTGCGTAAAACACCCTTTCGGGGGCGCGGTATTTACCGTATCCGTGGAAGACTGACCAGCGAATTCGGGTTTGTCAGCCTGGAAGTGCACGGACTGGAGCGGCTGCCTTATGTAACGATGAACGATGAACGATGAACGATGGGGGGTGCCGTGTAGTGTCTGGCTTAAAGTGGGAGAACCACTAGACGGGAATCGGGATCTACACAAGCCGGGCATCCCGGAATGCATGGAATCAAATTGCCCCGCCCTAAAGGGCGGGGCAATTTTAACATCATTTTCCAAATTAAAAATGTGTACCCTCTCAAACACATCAAACCTTTCAAACCCCTCAAACCCCTTAAACAGCGGCGGCTAAACCCGCCGGTACTAACATGATGACTCACCGATCTGTTCTACATCTGGACCTCGACGCCTTTTTTGTGGCGGTGGAACAATTGCGCAATGATGCCTTGCGGGGCAAGCCACTGATCATTGGCGGCAGCAGCAACCGGGGGGTGGTGGCATCGTGCAGTTACGAGGCCCGGGCTTTCGGGATACGCTCGGCCATGCCGATGCGGCAGGCGCTGCAGTTGTGCCCGGACGCTCTGGTGCTTCGGGGCGACATGGAAACCTATTCCAAATACTCCGGACTGGTGCGGGCCGTGATTGAAGATCAGGCGCCGTTGTACGAGCAGGCATCCATTGATGAGTTTTACCTCGACCTGACAGGCATGGATCGCTACATCGGGTGCTGGAAATGGAGCAGGGAACTGCGGGATCGGATTCTCCGGGAAACGGGATTACCGTTATCGCTCGGGCTTTCGGTGAATAAAACAGTCTCTAAAGTAGGCACGGGAGAAGTAAAACCCAATGGCGTCAAACTGGTGGAGGCCGGCACAGAGAAGGTGTTCTTGTCGCCTTTGCCGGTAGGGCGCATCCCGTTCATCGGGCGGGAAACGGAGCGGCGGCTCTCGCTCATGGGCGTGCGCACCTGCGGGACATTGAGCGAGATCCCACCGCGTTTGCTGCAAAGGGAATTTGGCAAAAACGGTCTCCTCATGTGGAAAAAAGCCAACGGCGAAGACGACAGTCCGGTAGTGCCCTACCGCGAGCAGGACTCTATCTCAACGGAGCGAACCTTTCATGCTGACACCATTGATATGCGTTTTTTGCAGGATGAACTGCGCCGGCAAACGGCCCAGCTGGCCTATCAACTGCGCGCCCTGGGCAAGCTCACGGCCTGTGTAACGGTCAAGCTCCGTTATGCCGATTTCAACACCTTTACCAAACAAGCCAAAATTCCGTATACCGCTCAGGACAGTCTGCTGGAATCCAAAGCGCTGCAATTGTTTGAGCAACTATACGAACGCCGGCAGGCCATCCGGCTCCTCGGGGTTCGTTTCAGTGATCTGGTGCAGGGCTCCAGCCAGCTCAATCTGTTCGACAATACGGAAAAAGAAGCCCGCCTGCTCGAAGCCATGGACAAGATCCGGAACAGGTTTGGGAAGTATGCTGTAAAAAAGGGTGGGATCAATAGCTGAACTCGTACTCAATATTTAACATTTATATTAATTACAGATGGCATATGACAGGCTATTGGATATTTGATCCCAAGTTGATGAATTTGGCAATCTTGGGCAACTAATGCAGTTAATAAGGACAATATTGCGAAACCCATACCTTTACTGATTTAAAGCAACAATGAAGTGAAATCTGTCTGATTCTCTTGAACTATATTCGAGCGCAATAAAATATCCAGAATAATGCGACCTCAGAGTTTTTATTATTGCATCACGACTGGAATAATTAACGTCAGATATTTTTTCACCCTTAGAATTAACTAGCCAAATGTTTTCTTGTAATTTTTCAATGTTTTCTAACGAAACTTCTAAGTTATTACATCTTAAAATTGGCATTTCAGACAAAAACTCATCGTTCAAGAATGAAAATGTCAGTATCCATGATTTGTTTTTAGGATTGAACTTACGTTTTAGGGTTTCTATCATTTCATCTTTCTTGATCGTTGAATAAACGCTACGATAATAGGTAACTTCAACTGACAAAGAGTCTAAATTAATAGTCACGATTGATGCTTCATAATGCCAATTTTTTTCTAAAATCTCCAGTAGTGCATGATACTTACCAATCCCCAATAACCCGCTACCATCAACAGTCCCAGACAAATACACCCAAATATCGTCGGTATTGGGTTTTCTCCAAAACCTAACTCTATCTCCAACTTCTGCATAAACCAATCCCCACCTTGTCTCAATACCAATGCACTTTTGCCCATCATTAGTATAAACTTTAAGATTTGTTGAAGACTTAAAACTAAGTATAGTTGGAACTCCTGGTTCAAGTTCCGTCAAAATCTTATTGTCCAAATGCTGTTTATCCTTAAAAAACCAATTAAATAAGCTCATGTCTGAAAGTAAATTTATAGAATATAGGCACTCAAAACAGCGTCCACTCCTCCGGCTGTGCATCCTGTAAATCAGGAGCATCGTAACCGGGCTTGTTGAGTTTTTCGGATACGCGGTACATGCTGAGCAGATCATCCGGGGGCGGATGGAGGAGCCGAAGGCTTTCTTCCAGGGGGCCGGGGGTCAGCCAGCGACGGCACTCGTCGGGGGTAGAGAAAATCACCGGCATGCGGTCGTGGAGCCCGGCCATTTCGCGGTTGGGCGTGGTGGTGATGATGGAAAAAGTGCGTTTGGTTTGTCCGTCCTGTTTCCATTCATCCCAGATACCGGCCAGGAAAAGCAGTTGTTCGTCTTTACGGAAAATGCGGTACGGGATCTTGCGGACGCCCTGTTTGCGCCATTCGTAAAAGCTGTCGGCCGGCACCAGGCAATGCCGGCGATGGATGGATTCCCGGAAAGAGGGTTTTTCTTCGATACCTTCTGCGCGTGCATTGATGAGTTTGCCGCTGTTTTTTCCATCAATGCTCCAGTGTGGCACGAGCCCCCATTCCATGCGCTGCAGTTGATCGGGATGATCATCCGCAATTACCAGGGCCTCGTGCGTGGGTGCGATGTTGTAGCTAAGAGGCAATTCAGCGGGGAGTTGCACCACTTCCGCCAGCGTTTTTTGCTGTTTTGCTTTGGGAACAAAGGAGTAGCGGCCGCACATTTGTGGAGGTTTATGGGTTTATGGGTTTATGTATCCCGGAATGGTATTCCGGGAAGGTTTATGGGGATTTATGGTCACATCTTGACAATATATGCTACAGTTGGTTTTTAACTACCAGCACATCCAGTGCATTGAAGGCGGCATCGTCGTCGACGCGGAATTTACCTTTCAGATAAAGGAAAATTTTGTGTTCCTGGGGTGTTACCACTCCGTCGGCCAGCATTATATCAAGGCAATGGTAGAAAAGCGGTAATCGGGTTTGTTCCCGGATGGCGCCTATAGCCGCATCAATGAGCGCTGCGGAGCTGCCAGCCTGTTCAAAATACCGGGCAGCTGCCTCTACCAGCGCCTCCGGATCTGATCCGATGAAAATATTACGACTTTTGAGGGTGGTCATAAAAGCGGCTGTGCCGCCAGGTCCATCAATCTCATCTGCCCGGCGACAGGCAAACATTACGGCAGCGCAGGCTTCCGCCTCGTTGGTAATCTTTAACTGTTTTGCATTGGTTGCCGGGGCTGTCGCAAAAAAATCCTGTGTAGTGCTCATGGGGGGCAAGATACGGGTTTTAGACGGTGGACGGTAGACGGTTTGGGCCCGGGGTAGTTGATCCTTTCTGGCTACCCGAGCCCAAACCGTCTACTGTAAGCCGTCCACCGTAAGCCATCTACTGTTTAACTACTTTTTTCACCTGAACGCCTGCTTCACCGCGCAATTGCACGAAGTAGAGTCCGGCACTTAGGTTTTGAAGATCCAGGGTGCGGCTGTGCAGACCTGGCTGAAGCAAACCTTCGGAAGTCAGATTCAGTACCTGATGGCCGAGTGCATCCAGCACAACGATATCCATTTCCTGAGCCTGGGCAATTTCCCATTGCAGCCAGGTTTTGCCGTTCGTTGGGTTAGGCGAGAGGCTGGTTTGATAATCGGCTTGTGCAGGGTTGCTGGTTCCTACCAATACCTGGTGCGGTGGCAGAAATACATCATCTACCCAGGCACGGTCGCCATTGGCACTGGAGATATCGTCTTTCTGGTAAATCCAGGAAAGCTTGTGGATGCCCGGGGTCAGTGGGTAGCTAACCTCTCCCCAAGGCACTACGCCGCTCCAGGCGTCCACTTGCACATCGTCGATCAGGAAGCGCAGGAAGTCATAATCCTGTTCACTGCCGACACGGCGGGCAAAGATCACCATGCCTGGCTCTGTGAAGTTCAGGGTAAGATTCATCACCGATTGCTGGCTGTGGGTAATAATCCCGGAACGGGAGGAGTAGGTACCCGTATAGGCTGAACTTGGGCTAACAAACCAGGGTTTATTACCCTCCATATCCCATGGGAAGCTTGCGTAGTTCTGGCTTTCATAGGTTTCAATAATCGGATTGATGATGTAGGGGCCGAAGCTCTGCTGAGCAGTATAATTGCCAGCTTCCACCAGGTACTCAAAATTGGCTGTAACCACCTGAGGTGCGTTAGCGGACACACTTACCAGAAAACTGGCATCGGCAGTTCCTGTCACAGCATCTATTGGGCCCAGATTTACCGGACCATCAATGGTAAGCCATGGAGAATTGGACGTCAGGGTGCCCCATGCATCTGGACTTTTGCTCAGGCCCACATTCAAATTTTTGATCGTGATAACCGCTTGCTCACTGCTTTCCAGGCGATTATCTCCATCACCTCCAGTCAGGTCGGAGATTTGCAATCCATTTGCCTCCAGTTCCGGCGCCTGAATTTTCACCGAATAGTTGGCTTCGTATACCTGTCCTCCGTTGAATTCGATACGCAATTTGAACAACACGGTATGGCCGTTGGCTACATCATCATTTACTTTAAAGGCAAATGCCGCTGTATTTTCTTGAATCGCACCGGCTGTCATATCGCCAAACACTTCGGTATTGTCTGTGATATTTACGTTCAAATCATCCGTTTGAAGGGTTGCGCTGGTAGCCTGCGCGATTTGATCCCCCAGGTTGTTCAGTGTGAGGTTGAGTAAAATATTTTCGTTGTAGTCAGCCTTCTGGTCGTTATTGCCGGCGGCATCATCCAGCACGATAGCCTGACTGATCACATATGCGCCTGCGCCGGGAGCCACATTCACAATACCCTGATACGGACGGTAATTAAACTGAGTGACTGTTACCATCAGTTCGCCAACATCAGATACGCCAGGAAAATTCAACTGAGCAACACCGCCAGTCACCGTAGCTACTGCCAGTGCCTGACCTTGCCAGTAAAGGCTCACCAGTGCACCTTCTACATCGCAGGTTACCTGCAAGGAGTTAGCGCCAATGATCAGTTCGCTGGCATGTGTGGCGATAAGCGCTTTAGGTAACGCGGTACGTGGCACGGTGGTAGGATCGTGGAAAGGATTCCACACATCCGCCATATCAATACCTCCCTGACCATAAGCGGCAATCATGAGTGCATTGCCATAGGTAGCCATAGCGCCCAGATCAGGATCAAGCGTTACCCCGTCTGCGTCAACAAGGTACTGATTCATACCATCCTGACCTTCCATAGGCGGCGCCCAGCTCTGGAAATCGCTGGAATAAAATCCGGCAATACCGCCCCATGGTTCGCCGGTGGCAGGATCTCCGGCACGTTGCATCGCTTCACCGAGACAATCGCCTCCACCGTTGTTGGTGAAGTTACCAGCACAACAGGCTACTGCAATTACAATAGGATAGCGCTGGAAGTTGCGCAGGTTTTTCACTGCATCTGTGTTGAAATTACCGCTCGCCAGGCCTTGCTCCCAGCCGTGACCGGTGTAGTTGTAAATACTCACGCCGGGGCTATTCATTACAGCTACCAGGGCCGTATTCTGCGGATCGCCGGGCTTATCGGCTGTTTCATCGCCAGGAGTTGGGGAGATCGCGGCGTGATTGCCATCATAAAACTCCCAATAGCGTTCGTAATTATCTGCCAGATGATTGGCTTTCCACTCGTTTGCGTGTTGGTAATCGGCCTGGTTGTCGTCGCCAATACCCTGGCCTTCATTGGATGCGGATGCCATGCCCATAGCGCACCAGTTGTTCAGCGTGTCTAACAACGGTGATTTTTCATAGCTCAGGTTCCGGGCTGTCATAATAGCCAGTTCCGAGAGATTAGAGGCATGAAAACGTCCGACAAAAATTTCCGGATAGTGGTCGTTCCCTTCCATATATCCCAGACAGTTATCGCAGGAATAGTTGCTGCCAGGACGCACCATTGGGGTGATGGCATTTTCATTACCAACCAGAAGGAGATAGGAAATTTGGTTTTCGTTGTAATAATTCTGTACGTATTCAAATACCTCTGCCGGGGCACTTCCCACTTCCGAGGTGGGTACTATCGTTGTATGAATGCCCATTTGGCGTTTCCAGGCCACATAGCTTTCCAGGCCGGGGATCAGGTCATCCTTGGCAATCACAAGCATCTTCACAGGATCTTCGTTGCTTCTGTTCTGTGTTAGAAACTGTTCGTCGAAGTTCAGGAAAAGCTTTTGATACAATTGCCGGAAGGTGGTATTGATCACTCGTTCACGTCCGGATCCGGCTTCATTCTCTCCTTGTCCGCCAATGTGGTGCACCCGTACGGTGATGTTTTGGTACACGCGGAGGGTTTTAGTTACCGCGTTATATTGTACAGGATAGATCCATAATGCCTGTCCACGTACATCCCGCATGATAAATGGCTGGTTCAGGGAGGCCAGTTTGCCCGGGAAAAACGCATTGCGTTCGTAAGCAGTCCCATAGTGATATGCTATGGAGGCAGGATCCACATTGCGCATAAGATTGCCTTTAGAGGGCGCCACCGGCACATTGGGGTAATCGGTATATTCCGAAGTCATGATCTCCACAGCCATGTTTCCTGTATTTGGAATCATGAGGGTAGTGGCAAACTTGGGCACATCCGGCGCACCGGCTTCCAGTAACGGAGTGCCGTTGTCCATACTAATCACCAGAGCATCTCCCTGCGGAGTACTTACGGTAGATTTGTGGATATTCCCCAGTTCCAGTTTTAGCAAGGTTTCGTTCCGGGACTTGGAGAGCACCTGAACATTGGCTTGCGCCAGGACTGCACCGAAAGAGAGCAGGTAAAACAGGCTAGTAAAGAGATGTTTCATATGTGAATATGTGAAGAATGAATGTGTGGGGTTCCACTACATTATTGTTGATTAATGTTGAATGTGAAATTGTTTGGTTTGCTGAGGGGTTTTGAGCAGATAGCTTCCGCGGGGCCAGTGGTGTATTGGTATATATTGGGTTGTTTTTTCGGGAATATCTCCTTGCCAGTATGGAATACCGGAAATATGAATGATTTGTGCATTCATATTTCGGTTGTTTGTATTTTCCAGCATGATGACCTCTGATGCCGGATTGGGATAGATACTTAAAGATGGTAATTCCGGTGCTACGGTACTTAAGGTGCCGGGGGTATGCAGGTTAAAGAATACATCCACATAATTACCCTGATTCCCTTCTTCATAGGCCCTGAACCATATCCAGCAAGCTCCGGAATTTTCACCAGGCAATACGATGAGTTTAAGATATGGCTGTATCGTGTCATATACAACGTTCATCAATCCATTGCCAGGTATTCCTGAATAACAAGTGCCGTAATCGCACAAGTCGGCATCCCAGTTTTCAGGCAAATTGGATTCCACTAATCGCCAGCGAAGTTGCAGGCTGTCGCCGGAAGGATTGGAGAAATAAATATAACATTCATTGGCCTGATTGAATTCAAGTTCCTGCGTGAGCACAGGTTCAGGGATGGCGTGAAAAGTTTGGCCATTGCCCAACTCCACCCAAAACACTACAATAATCAGCAGGTAAAATTTACGCATAACAGAATCGGGTTTGCTTCATATGGTTACAAGACCAAAGGTAGGTGCTGTTCCCCTAGTTTTTTGCCCAGTGCTTTCGTCAAAAAAAAGACAATTTCCTTTTAATCTTTTGTTCAGCTTAAAAGACCCGAAATCTACGTGTTATTTTCAATTGCTTTGATAGGAATAACAAAAAATCCCCGTTGAAATGATTCAACGGGGACTGAAAAAACCCTCTGTCTATGCGTCAATCACTGATTATGCTAACTCCACATATTCTTTTTTTTATAACATATCGTCATCTGAATGGATCACCAATAGTGGCAAATCACTGCTTGCCAGTACTTCGTTGGTGATGCTTTTGTGCAGTATATTATCCCAGAATGACCGGTGGTGTGTAACAAACACCAATAAATCTATCCGATGGTAGAAGGCATATTCATACAGGGCCTCTACCACATTTTCACTCACCATTTTGCTAAAGATGAAAGGTTTATCATAACCTGATTCACCAAAACTGGCCTCAAAACGTTCTTTTTGTTCCTCCAGGTTCTTTTCACCACCCGGGCCAACATGCACGAAGTGTATCTGAGCATCAAAACGGCGGCCAAAAGCAACTGTTTGTTGTATCGAAAGTGGATTGAGAGAATCAAAATCAGATGCGTACAATATATTTCCGAACCCTCTGAATTCTGCCTCCTTGGATACAAAAAGTACCGGGCAATGTGATGCCTTTGAAACCTCGACGCTTACCGATCCGAATAGCTTTTTACCTAACCCTCCCCGTCCGGTAGCACCCATGACCAACAGATCAATTTTTTTGGAATACTCCACAAGCGCAACGTCCGGCGCACCGTAAATAACCCTGCTACTTACGCGCATCTGTTCTGCCGTTTTAGTGGTTATGCCACCCGGCTCGCCTGCAAACTTGCCAGCAGGAACATAGCTTACCCCCATGGGACGCAGGGTTTCGGCAACAAAGCCATCCAACTCTGTCTGCATGGTTTTGGAATAACTCGACAGAAATCCGGAAGCAGACGGTACCGTTCCTTCAAAAATACTGTCCATCGCGTACACGATTTCCAGTTTACTTTCCATCCGCTCGGCAATTTTCCAGGCGAAAGTCAATGCGTTAGCCGATACGTCACTCATATCAACCGCTACGCTAATGGTACGCAGGTGGAAAATTTTGCTGTTGAATAGTTCTCTGTTTTTCATAAGTCGGGCTATTTCATGGACATTTGGAACCAACCCCTGAAGTACCACTTTCCCTTCTATCATGAGTGCGGGCAAAAGGCTGATCCCTTCTGCCTGAATGGCGATGGGATCAGCTATTTCGAGCACTTTGCCATCCATCTGCGCAGCATCCAGCGCCAGCCGGACACGCGCACCCAGCAGCCTGGATGTGGTGTCGTGTGCACCAAAAATTTTGATGTGCAACTTGCCACAACCCTGACAGTTTCCTGTACAGGCCCCGGCATTCAACGGCTGTATGGTGGCTATTTCTTTCATCCTTAGTCTTTTTGTTCGTATACCAGACTGGAATCAGCAGGAACCTGCTTGGACAACGCCAGCATGATATCATAAGGCGTTAACATGCCAACCAACTCTCCGTCGTCCACTACCGGCAATGCATGAAAGCGATTCACCATAAATACTTCCAGTGCAACGTTAATCCGGTCGTCAGAAGACACCTTACCCAAGCGCTTAACCATGATATCACTGGCTTTTGCACGATCAAGGCGAAGCTGGTTCACATATTTATCTTCTTCGAAATGAGACGCGCCACCCATGAAATGTTCAAAGTCGGTACGGCTAATGATACCTACAATTTCACGGAAGTGCACCACCGGAACATGGTGGAACTTATGGCTGTCGAAAATCTCTTTTACTTTGGACAGAGATTCTTCTGGGTCAACCGTCACGAGATGTTTGTGATCGGTCATGATGCTTGAAATTGGAGCAAAGATGTTCATAATTTGAGTTGTGTTTAATTTCTCATTGTGAGATGGTACAAAGGTGAGCCTTTTACGCTCCAGTCATAAATGACTTGGGTTAGTTTAATAGTTGATTGAAATCAGTGTTACGAGTGAGGGATGTTTCTATCTTTGCTGTGCAATGAAAAAGATACTCATTATAGAAGACAATCCTGATGTTCGGGAGAACCTGGCTGAAATCCTTACCCTGAGTGGTTATGAGGCCATAACCGCAGAAAACGGCAAGATTGGAGCCGCAAAAGCACAATCAGATCTTCCGGATTTGATCCTTTGCGACATCATGATGCCTGAACTGGACGGTTATGGCGTATTGCATATCCTGAGCAGGCAGGCAGCTACAGCCGACATCCCTTTCATTTTCCTGACGGCCAAGGCCGAGAAGGATGATTTCCGGAGAGGCATGGCTCTGGGCGCCGATGATTACATCACCAAACCCTTTGATGACGTCGTACTGCTTCAAACCATCGAAAGTCGTTTGAAAAAAAGCGAACGTCTGCGTTCTGCCTCTGCACAAGCCAATCCATCCCTGGACAGGTTTATTGATGAGGCTCGGGCTATGGAGGCGATCAAACATCTCTCTGAAAATCGCGAGGTTCGTCATTACAAGAAGAAGGATCTGATCTTTCGGGAAGGCGAACACCCCCGCTGGCTGTATTTTGTTGAAAGCGGAAAAGCTAAGGTGTTCAAAACCAGTGATGATGGCAGAGAGCTTATTGTTAAGGTGGCTCAACAAGGAGACTTCCTGGGCTTTTTGGCACTATTTAAGGAAGACGCTTATCCGGAAAGTGCCGCAGCCCTTGAAGATTGCAGCATCAAGCTGGTTCCTAAACAAGATTTTGCGGCGCTTGTATTTGGCAACCGGGATGTAAATGCCCGTTTCATCAAAATGCTGGCAAGCCACGTATCTGAAAGAGAACAACAGCTCATTGAACTGGCGTATAATTCAGTACGCAAAAGGGTTGCTACCGCACTGACTCAGCTTGCCGATCAAAGTGGCCCTGTCATTCATTTGTTACGCGAAGACCTGGCGGCGCTGGCCGGAACAGCCAAGGAGACGCTGATTCGCACCCTGACTGATTTTAAAAATGAAGGCATGGTGGAGATTAAGGATGGTGTAGTTACGGTACTTAAGCAGGATAGACTCCGGGAAATGCCGAATTAACTCCCAGCCTAACATTGAAATTGGTATGCGCTATCTTTTTGTCTTGCTTTTGGTATTTCACGGACTCATCCATTTGATGGGCTTTGTTAAGGCCTTTAAATGGGCAGAAATGAGTCAGCTAACGCAACCCATCTCCAAAGGAATAGGGATTGTTTGGTTGGTGTCGGCTTTGCTGTTTTTACTGGCAGCACTTTTATACTTCAGTCAAAAAGATTACTGGTGGATGGCTGGAGCCCTCGCCGTTCTTTTTTCCCAATGGCTGATTTTAAGCAGTTGGCAAGACGCAAAAATGGGCACTTTAGCTAATGCATTGATTTTACTGGGTCTCTTGGCCGGCTTTGGCACCTGGAACTTTTCCCGTGGATATAAAACCGATATTCAACAGGGATTAAATACTGTTTCCGGACGAACACCTGCCCTGCTCACAGAAGCAGATTTAATGTCTCTACCGACGCCTGTTCAACGTTATTTACGTTACTCAGGTGTTGTTGGTAAACCTAAAGTAACCCACTTTAAAGTTTGTTTTGACGGGAAAATCCGCAAAAACGAACAAAGTGAATGGATGCCATTTACTTCAGAGCAATTCAACTTCATGGAGCCTGCTTCAAGGTGTTTTTTGATGAAGGCGACTATGAAAGGCCTGCCAGTTGGTGGATATCACAAATTTGACAACTCCGGAGCATTCATGGATATCAGGCTGTTTTCCCTGGTTCCGGTTCAATACCAGGGCAATAAGGAAATGCAGGTTGCGGAGACCGTCACCTTTTTCAACGACATGTGTTGTATGGCACCTGCCACACTGATTGATCAAAGAATACAATGGCTGGAAACGGCAGGGAACAACGTCAAAGCTACCTTTACCAACCAGGGTATCACCATTACCGCCTGGTTGTATTTCAATGATCAAGGGCAATTGATCAATTTTACATCTGAAGATCGCTTCGCTGCCGGCGAAGATCAGATAATGCGGCAAATACCGTGGTCTACTCCCTTGCAAAACTACCAATCCATACATGAAGGGCAGCACCCGGGCTATGCAGAGACAATTTACCATTACCCAGAAGGCCAATTATGTTATGGAACTTTTCAACTCACCGGATTAGCCTACAACCCAACATCCAAGTAATTCCATGGGGCAAAATTTTCAGGTAGTAAAAGCTTCCGGTGTACTGGAGCCTTTTGATGAAGAGAAACTGCGGAAGTCTCTTCGAAGATCCGGGGCTGAAGATGCCCTTATCAACCAGATCATCCGTGAGCTTTCGGATCAGTGGCATGATGGCATTACCACTAAATCCATTTTCAAGCGGGCTTTCAAAATGCTCAAGCGCAGAAACCGGCCCTATGCCGCTCGATATACGCTGAAACAGGCCATGTTCGATTTTGGCCCATCTGGCTTCCCATTTGAAGACTTTGTAGCAGAAGTGTTGAAAAGTCAGGGATATGAAGTAGAGACCCGAAAAATACTTCCTGGCGCTTGTATCAGGCATGAAATGGATGTTGTAGCACAAAAAGAAAACCGATTGATCTGGGTGGAGTGCAAATACCACCCTATTCCGGGATCTGTAAGCAATGTTAAGGTGCCCCTCTATATACACTCCAGATTTCGTGATCTGGAGCAATATCAAAATGGCAATGGAGGTGTTCGGGGAGAAGGTTGGATTATCACCAATACCCGGTTTTCAGAAGATTCCATGGAATATGGACGATGTGCAGGAATGCGGCTGATAGGCTGGAACTATCCATCCAGCGGTAGTTTAAGAGAAATGGTAGACAAGGCTAATTTACATCCCGTCACTTGCCTGACTTACCTGACCAGGCAGGAGAAAAACAAGCTGTTGGAAAACGGGATTGTACTAAGTTCCACTTTGAGCAGGCCGGGAGGCTGGTCAGATCTGCTGCATTTGTCCAACGAACGCCGAAATAAAATCATGAGCGAAGCACAAACGCTTTGCTTTAATTCCTGAAGCCTATGAACTGGCTTGAATCTATCTATACGGCTATTCCACCTTTTTTTATTCACTTGCTGGTTTCAGCTGGCATTGGATTGATTATTGGCCTGGAAAGGGAGTTTAACACGCACGAAGACCCTTCACATATTGGAGGTATTCGCACCTTTACCCTCGTGGCTGTACTGGGTAATGTAGCTGGCTGGATATCCGGGCACACGCATCCGGCTGTTTTGGCAACTGTGATTGGTGGCTTTATTTTAATCGTTGGTGTGGTGTATTTTGTTCAAACACAACACGGTAAAATTGGCCTCACCACTGAAGCGGCCCTTTTACTGACCTTTCTGCTGGGCGTTGCCAATGCCAAGGGATTGATACTTGAATCTGTTGCTGTGGTGGTACTCATGACCACCATATTATCCTTGAAATCGCGTCTGCATCAATTTGTAAAACAAATTACCGAAGATGAATTGTTTGCTTTCCTGAAGTTTATCCTTCTTGGATTGCTCATTTTACCCATGTTGCCTACTACGCCTTTTGGTCCTGATGGGTTACTGAATGCACGCGATCTGGGTTATATAGCAGTACTGGTATTGAGCCTGAGTTTTGCTGGTTATTTGTTGTTGAAATTTGGCAGCCCACACAAAGGGATCTTGTGGACAGCCGTTATTGGTGGTTTGTTTTCATCTACCATGATCGCCTGGGTATTTTCCGCAAAAAGCAAGGAGCGTCAGGATTTAGCCGTGCATTATGGAGCCGGCATCGTGCTTGCCTCATCAATTATGTTCATCCGGGTGTTTACTTGGGCTTCTATTTTCTCCTTTGATGTAGCCAAAGTATTGTTTTTGCCTCTTTTAATCATGCTTTTGACCAGCCTGATCCCAACCTGGCAAGTCATAAAATCTCATCAAAAATCTGAGAACGCACCAGCCCTTTCACCCGGCAATCCGCTGGACATTAAAAACGCAGTCTTTTTTGTGCTGCTCTATATCGTCATTACCCTTTCCATGGCAGCCTCCCGGCAATGGTTAACCCAGACCTTCATCTATTTATCCGGTGCAATAGCTGGCATTGCAGACATAGATGCCATTACCATTTCAACGGCCAAATGGGCTGCCACACCGGCAGGTAATGCCCGGGAAGCTGGCATCATTATTTTACTGGCTGTAATGTCTAACTCTATTTTCAAATGGCTGGTAAGCATCGTTAATGGTCCTGCGGCGCTGCGCAGACCCGTTGGGATAGGTTTTGGGATGGTGATCCTGGTAGGACTGGGATGGATGGCTTATTGGCTATTTTGAGCCGTTTTATCAGCGCTGATTCCACATGTCTGGATATTTTCAGTACTTTTATGTCCTGTTCAGCATGATACAAATAAACCCTCCCCATGATTTTAATCAGCCCCGGATTGGCGTCTCCCCCCCCAATTTTGTATCAAATTTGAAAACTATGCAAATCAGGGCATTATTATATGTTTTGGCCACCATCGCACTGATCGGCGGAAGTTGGGGATGCTCCCCTTTTTCCAAAATTTACGCTGAAGAGGAACCCGGAGTAAATCTTTCCAAATACCACACCTTTAATTGGCTCAATAACCCGGAAGTTAAAAACGGAAACTCCGGTCCGCTTTGGCTAAATGCAGGCGTCCAGGGAAAAATCAGAACCAGCGTTGAATCCCAAATGAGCCGTTTTGGATTCAAACCCTGCGACGACAAGCCTGATCTGATACTCCATTACCATATCGTGATCAAGAACGAAGTACTTTATGTACGCGACTGGTCTTGCGGAGGAGTATTTGAAACGCCTGGTAATTACGATCGTTGTCACCGTGTTCAGCCGGTACATTACCGGGAAGGAACCCTGATCATAGATTTTATTGATACCCAAACCGGCAATCAGGTTTGGCGCGGCGCCGCAGTGGGCGTTTTGGATAATATGAAACCCGAGGAAGCCGACTTGCGGGTACATCAAGCCGTAGAGGCTATTTTCCGTAAATTTCCGGAAAAGCCACTTCCACTTCTCCAGAGTTAAATGTGGATTCATGAATCCGATAACTACGTATCAATGAAGCGTCTTTTTTTCCTTTTTGTACTCACTTCGATCGTTTTTTCCTGCGAAAAAAAGCCTGAAAGTATCCTGGCTATTCAGGGAGATATCACGGAATCTGTTTATGCTTCCGGATCTGTCCGGAGTAAAAACCAGTATCAAGTGTATGCCACCATCAATGGCCTGGTGCAACAAGTCCTGGTGGAAGAAGGAGATGTGGTAAAAAAAGGGAGTCCCTTATATATTATTCAAAGCGAAACCTCCAAATTGACTGCGGAAAACGCCAGGCTCGCTGCTGAATTTGCCCGCAGCAATACTTCAGGAGATCGTTTGGCAGAATTGAAGAGCGCCATAGATTTGGCTTATACCCGCCTGGTGAACGATTCCTTGTTGCTGACGCGACAACAAAGCCTTTGGTCACAACAGATCGGCTCAAAAGTTGAGTTGGAGCAGCGCATGCTGGCTTATAACAGCTCAAACAACAGCCATCAGGCTGCCATCCTGCGGTATAACGACGCTAAAAAACAATTAGCGTTTTCTTCCGCTCAATCGCAAAAGCAATGGGCCATCAGTCAGGTAGTTCAATCGGATTATGTCATACGGGCACAACAGGATGGGCGTGTATACCGCTTGTTTAAAGAAGTTGGAGAACTGGTAACCCCTCAAACAGCAGTAGCCGTTTTGGGGCACGCTACCGCATTTGAAACCGAGCTTCAGGTAGATGAGCATGATATTGCCAAGGTGAAACCAGGGCAACGTGTGTTGATTACGCTTGACAGCTACAAAGGTCAGGTGTTTGAAGCCTCCCTTACCCGTATCGCCCCACTGATGAACGAACGATCCCGAACTTTCACTGTAATGGCCGAGTTTTCAAAAATGCCACCTGTACTCTATCCAAATTTCAGCGTCGAAGCCAACATTCTGCTTGCCGATAAAAATAAGGTAGTAATTATTCCACGCAATTACCTATTGGGTGATTCGGTAGTCATACTCGAAAACAAAGAAAAATCCTCCGTTAAAGTTGGCTTGAGAGACTATCAAAAAGTCGAAATTCTGAGTGGATTGCGTGCGGGGCAAAGAATCCTGAAACCAGATCAATAGCAGAGCACAACATTTCTCCATATGAGTACCATCATTTTTATCATCGTCATTTTTCACCTGGTTGGCGGACTGGGCTACGCTTTATACAAAATTAGCAACGGGGATAAGCCCTCGGGCATTTGATCATGCAGATTACCCTGCTTATAGAAATTGCCCAATCCCTGCTGGTTGCTCGTTGGCGACAAACGCTCGTTGCCGCAGTGGGTGTAACCTTTAGCATTGCGATGTTCATCGCCTTGCTCGGGTTTATGAATGGCTTGAATGATTTGCTGGATGGGTTGGTATTGAACAGAACTGCGCATGTACGACTGTTCAATGAGATCAAACCCAATCCCAACCAACCCATTGTTATTGCGCCCGAGTTTCAGGGAAAGCATCACTTTATCCATTCTCTAAAGTCCAGCAATGTGCGGCAGGAGATTTTAAACAGCGCCGCAATTGTTCAGGTTTTGCACCAGGATCCCAGGGTTTTAGGCGTGGCTCCCAGAATAAATGCGCCGGTATTGTTTAACTCTGGCACCATCGACATCACGGGAGCCGTAAGTGGAATTGAGGTCGTGGAAGAAAGCAGATTATTCCACTTTAGAGATTATATCCGTGCAGGCGAGCCGTTGGATCTTAAAAACATCTCCAATAGTATCATTCTGGGAAAAGGAGTTGCAGAAAAACTACTGGCAGAGGTGGGCGATGTGATTCAGGTTACCACCTCCAAGGGAGAACAGTTTTCGCTCAAGGTGGTCGGAATTTTCCAGTCGGGTTTGGCTGATTTCGATAAAGTTCAGAGCTATGCATCCATCAGTACGGTTCAAAAATTATTGGGACAGCCCAACAACTATATCACTGATATTCAGGTCAAGCTTCACGAATTGGACTCCGCGCCCCCTATAGCCCTTGAGTGGGCTCGTTTATTTCAGGTTGATGCAGAGGATATCCAAACCGCAAACGCGCAATTTGAAACCGGAAGTTTTGTGCGTACCCTGATTTCCTACGTTGTAGGCATTGTATTGCTTATTGTGGCCGGATTCGGCATTTACAATATCCTGAATATGATGATCTATGAAAAGATGGACACTATTGCCATACTGAAGGCTACCGGTTTTTCCGGCAGTGATGTGCGCAAGATCTTCCTGGGTATCGCATTGAGTATCGGTGTAGTTGGAGGTATCCTTGGGTTGGCCATTGGCTTAGGTCTTTCGCTCATCATTGATCAAATACCATTTTCCACCCCTTCCCTGCCAACCATTACCACTTATCCGGTTAACTACGATGGAAAGTATTACCTGATCGGAATCATATTCGCTATGGTAACCACTTTTTTTGCCGGATTTTTCCCGGCCAGAAAAGCCAGCAAAGTTGATCCGGTTGTGATTATAAGAGGAAAATAAGACGGTCGACGGTAGACGGTGGACGGCTCCAGCGTAATGTCAGTTGGACGTCGCACAATAACCGTCTATCGTAAGCCGTCCACCGTAAACCGTTTAAAAATGCCTGTACTTCAAACCAGTCATATCATCAAGTATTTCAATGATCCTGTCAGGGTGAAAGTCCTGGATGAGGTAAATTTGTCTGTGGAACGCGGTGAATTTATTGCTGTGACCGGAAAATCCGGCTGCGGAAAATCTACGCTGCTATATATCCTTTCTACTATGGATACAGACTATGAAGGAGATTTGTTGATAGACAGCGAAATAATGCGTGGAAAAAGTGAAGGAGAATTGGCTCGCGTCAGGAATGAAAAAATAGGCTTTGTTTTCCAGTTTCACTATCTGCTAAACGAGTTTAGTGTGTTGAAAAACGTGATGTTGCCCGGATTGAAACTGCAACTTTACTCCAAAGAAGAGGTTGAACACCGGGCCATGGAGCGCCTGCGGCAATTGGGTATTGATCAGCTGGCTCAGAAACAGGCTAATCAACTTTCCGGCGGGGAGAAACAAAGAGTAGCCATAGCCCGTGCCCTGATTAATGATCCACTCATTATCATGGGTGATGAACCCACCGGAAATCTCGATAAACGCAATAGTGATCTCGTGTTCGAGATCTTCCAACAACTTTCACAGGAGTTTAAACAAACCCTGCTTATTGTGACGCACGATCTGGCTTTTGCGCAAAACACACACCGCATTATACAAATGCAGGACGGCCGGATTCTGGTTTAGTTCAGGTTATTTCGCGGGTTTGCCGTAAAACCTGCGGCAAAAAAACCAGCGATGCCAAGCCTCCCAACAAATTGAGCAGCAAGTCCTTTTGGGCGTCCCACTCATCGCCCTGAGTACCTAAAAAGGCCGTTCCGGCTTCGGGTGCAACCACAAGTGCTGCCGCCCATTCCATAAACTCGTACAATACCCCTACCAGCACAATTACACTCAGGGTAAAAAAAACGATCGCCCGCCTGTGCCCGCGTACCCGACGGTTTAATATCTCGAAAATGGGCATGCCAATCAGAAAACCCCATAAAAAATGCACCATCCGGTCAAAATGATTGCGCTCCCAGCCCATAAGGTCTGAAACCCAACGACCAAAAGGAACCTCTGAATAAGTATAGTGCGACCCAATGCTGTGCAGCAACAAAAAGAAAAAAATCAGGGTATAAGACAGGTTGCTCAACGGCCATTTTCGATGTACAAACAATACAAATGGCACTCCCAGAAATACCAGAATGTTCTCCAAAAACCAATCGGAACGATATACGGGATCAATCCCCAATAGTATCCATGCCAAGAGGAACGTCCAGAAAAGGACTGAAAGGTAATATCGGCGGAATTTGTTGTTGTCCATGTAGATGAGCTCTTTTTCCAACAAATGATATGACCCGGGAAAATAGCTGCAAAGCCATTCATGATTAAGTCAGTCGGAAACTGGCTACTCCTAACGGACCTTTGTCTGAATAAACGGCTACCACATAAGAGCCTTTTTTAAGGCGTTCTTCCAACTTATACAGCATTTCCACCCGTTGATTATCAATAACATTTTGAAGTTGTGACGCCTGTGCCTCGATGGCCACCGGTCCACGATCGGTAGGAATGCTTACATAAATGGGGTTTTCGCAAGGAATTGGCCGGCCAAAATCGTCAGAAATAACCAGATAAAACTTTTGGTTACCCTGGAAATTTCGGGGCACCTGATTAAGGTTAAAAAATATCCTCAGTTCACGGGCTTTACTTGCCCGCTGGGTAAGCTTATCATTGCGGCGTTCCAGCTCTATCCGAAATCCTGTTGCTTTATACTGGGCCGACATCGTGCGACGAATCTGGGATTCCAGCCGGAGACCAAGATCACTGATCTCTTCTGTGAGCGAATCTGTAACGCCCTTTAGCCGATTGTTCTCTGCTGTAAGTACTGCGTTCTTCTGATCCAGCACCCGAATAATGGTTTCATACCGGTCTACTACCGTTTGCAACTGCTGCACCTGCTCCCGGAGTGCTTTTTCATCGCGGGTATTCTGTGCTTTGATGGATTTAATAAGTGCATCTTTTTGCTCTACCACTTTGGTCGTCACAGCCAAACGATTGGCAAGGTCGCCATTTTCTGTTCTGAGATCGGTGAAGGCAGACTCCAGGTCATCAAGATGTTTCTCTAACCCAGCTTTCACCTCGGAGAGTGAATCTACCACTACTTCATGCTGTTTTTGCTCCACTGCCCGAATGGCCTTTATGTCGTGATATCTGTAATAGGACCAGATACCTAAGGTACCTGTAACCAACAGCAGCAAAATAGAAATAAGGGCAATGTTTTCCGGAGTAAGAAGAGGCTGTTTGGTTGGCTGTACCGTTAATGGCACTTCTGGTGGCAAATCCTGCCCGAATTTTGGACGAGCGATTTCACTTCTATCCTCCTGATGAATATTCGGGATATCCAATCCAGACTGTGAAGTGGATTTTGGTTTTCGAAAGAACGAACCTAACATATTGGGTAATTTTTAACGTTAGTGTAAAACATTTAAAAAATGTAGAGCAGTAGCTCAACAAGCATTAACCTCATAAACCCCATAAACCTTCCCGGAATACCATTCCGGGATACATAAAACCTCATAAACCCCATCATCAAACCGGTATCTTAATCTCATCTGCCATTTCAAGTTTAAGCAAATGAGTTTCCAGATCCTCCAGCCATTTGTCGAGCTGGTCAGAGGCGGTGTTTTTAAGTCTTTCCAGCCAATGGCGGCCGCTTTCGGTGTAAAAGAGAAAATAGACCGCACCGCCCAGCAAAAGAGCGGCCAGTAAGATTTCGGCACTTGTTCTTTTTTCCATGGTATTTATTGGTCAGATTCAGTGAGCGTTGGTTGAGGAGTTTCCTCTTTATGCTTCAATTTGGTTCGCAAGGTCGTTACCCCTTGTCGAAGTCGGCCGTAAAAATTTGGCTTCAGCGCCTTTTCCAACTCCTTTTCCACTGCTTCAGGTGTTTCTTCCTTAGCGCCTCCTAAGGGCAGGTACTTCAGCGCAACTGGAGTTACTAATTTCAAAATCACGGAAAGCCGCGGATCTTTAACCAGCAGGTCAAGTAAAATGGATATTCCTTTAGATAATGCGCCTGAGCCTGACCTTTCTCCTGAATTAGAAAAAGCCCCTTTTACAGCCTGCTTAAGCAGATTTGCAGGCTCCAATGCTGATTTTACCTCCAGCAGCGTTTGTTTGATCTCTTCCTTCTGCAACGCCAGTTTAGCGGCCATTTCCGCTTTGCGTGCTTGAAGTATGGCAAGGTTATTCATGGATTTCATCTGTTTTTTTAGGTTCGTGTAAAGCAGATCCTATCACTTTTTCCTGGACAAATGGCCCAATCCAACGGTACACCAGGTAAGCTATTGGAATAAATACTAGGCCCGCCAAGGCGAATCCCCCTGCACGGTTGCCAATGAAATCACCCAGCCACCATGCGAAGCCCATACTGAAGAAAAACAGTACCAACAATGCAAATACCACTATCGTAAGCGCACTGGCCATTCCGGAAGCGGCCTTTGCCATTTTTTCGGTGGCACTTAAGGTGAAGTATGTCCACCTCGTTTCCAGATGCTCATTGACCTGTTCGTACAGTTTATGCAAGAGCTGTTCACTATCGGTTTCTTCTGCCATGGTATTTGCAAAATCTGGGTTTAATTCAACATTCAAGACAAGGTATCCCCTATCCACATCACAAAAGTAACTTCTGTGCTCAGTATTTGATCTGATTATTATCATCTATGAACAAAACTTCCATCATGCCCTCCCAATGGGACAACCAAGCAACTTTGCATGTATACTGCTAATATGTCATGAGTGAATTCATTAAGTCCTTTGCCGATATCTCCATCCATGACCTGCCACTGGTTGGCGGGAAAAATGCTTCTTTGGGTGAAATGTTTGCACAACTGAACCCTAAGGGTATATCCGTTCCGGATGGGTTTGCGGTGACTGCCGAGGCATACCGGCATTTCCTTAAGGAAAATCAGCTGGAAGCCCCTTTGAACACATTAATGGGGAAACTCGACAAAAAACAATTCTCCAACCTGAATGCCATTGGCGAAGAAGCCCGGCAATTGATACAAAAAGCCGCTTTCCCGGAACGCATTGCCAGCGAGGTGATTGCTGCCTACAAGGCCTTGATACAAAAAGAAGGTGCATCCATTTCACTGGCCGTACGCAGTAGTGCTACGGCAGAGGATCTGCCATCGGCCAGTTTTGCCGGTCAACTGGAAAGTTTCCTCAATATCCGTGGCGAAGAAGAACTGGTAAAAACCGTTCACCGATGCTTCTGCTCCCTGTTCACGAATCGAGCCATCAAATACCGGGAAGATCAGGGTTTTGGAAATATAGATGTGGCGCTTTCCGTGGGTGTTCAAGTGATGGTACGCTCCGATTTATCCGCTTCTGGAGTGGCCTTCACACTGGATCCTGATACCGGTTTTGATAAAGTAGTGGTGATCAACAGCATTTATGGGCTTGGTGAAAACATCGTGCAGGGTCGATCCACTCCCGATGAATTCATATTGTTCAAACCACATATCGGCACCGCCTTCAATCCGCTCATACAGCAGAATATGGGGGATAAAGAATGGACTATGGTGTATTCCGATGTAAAAAAAACCGGCGCACCGGTTACGAATGTATCTACCCCTCAAGATAAACGAGATCAGTATTCCCTCACCAGGGAAGATGTCCTGATCCTTGCCGACTGGTGTGTTCGTATTGAGCAGCACTACCAGAAGCCCATGGATATTGAATGGGCCAAAGATGGTCAAACAGGGAAACTGTTCATTGTGCAGGCACGTCCGGAAACCGTACATGCCAAGGATCAATCAAAAGGCTTAACCCTGCGCACCTATAAAATACAGTCTAAAGGAAAAAAACTGGCAGAAGGCATCGCCTTGGGCGAACGTATCGCCACCGGGAAGGCCCGCTTATTGCGTTCGCCCAAAGAAGCGCATCTGCTGCAGGAAGGAGAAGTACTCGTTACAGACATCACCAATCCCGACTGGGATCCGATTATGAAAAGGGCAGCAGCCATTGTCACCAATAAGGGCGGCCGTACCAGCCATGCGGCCATTGTTGCCCGGGAATTGGGTACGGTAGCTATTGTAGGAAGTGGAAATGCCACCGATCAAATCCACGATGGCGAAGAGATCACCATTTCCTGTGCCGAGGGCAAAACCGGTTATGTATATGCGGGAAAAGCCACCTGGAGTGTGGAGGAAAAGGATATTTCCGGGCTTAAAATACCCAAAACAGCTCCTATGCTCATTTTAGGCGATCCTTCCCTGGCCTTTCAGCAATCCTTTCTGCCAAACCGTGGTGTGGGTTTATTGCGCATGGAATTCATGATTACCCACCATATTCAGGTACACCCGCTGGCCTTGACCCGGTTTGAGCAATTGACCGACGAAAAAGCCAAAACGGAAATCCTTCACCTGACCCGGCATTACCGGGATAAAAAAGAGTTTTTTGTAGACAAACTGGCCCAGGGAGTGGCCACCCTTGCAGCCGCCTTTTACCCGAATGATGTGATTGTGCGGATGAGCGATTTCAAAAGCAACGAATACGCTAATCTGGTAGGCGGGAAACAGTTTGAACCCAATGAAGAAAACCCTATGATTGGTTTCAGGGGAGCTTCCAGGTATTATTCTCCTATGTACAAAGATGGCTTTGCCCTGGAATGCAAGGCCATGCAAAGGGTGCGGGACGAGATGGGCTTTACCAATGTCAAGCTCATGATTCCATTCTGCAGAACGGTGGAAGAAGGCAAACAGGTACTGGAAACCATGCGGGAGTTTGGTCTGGAGCGCGGCAAAAACGGATTAGAAGTATACGTGATGGTGGAAATTCCGAGTAATGTACTCATGGCAGAAGAGTTTGCCGACATTTTCGACGGTTTTTCCATTGGTTCCAACGATTTGACCCAATTAACCCTGGGATTAGACCGGGATTCCGCCCTGGTGAGTGGGTTGTTTAATGAAAAAAATCCGGCCGTCATGCGCCTGATTGCCTCAGCCATCCATGTTGCAAGGAGCAAGGGTATCAAGATAGGTTTGTGTGGACAAGCCCCCAGCGACATGCCCGAGTTTGCGCAGTTTTTAGTGAACGAAGGCATACACAGTATTTCTTTCAATGCCGATGCCCTGATTAAAGGGATTGAAAACATGCTAGTGGCAGAGGCTATGGAGCCGCAGGAGCGAATGCCGCTTGTGGAACAAATGCCCAAGCTGGAGCGCGACCATACTTATGTGGAGCCGCCTGCAATAAAGGATTGGGAAGAAGGCTTGGGCGAGGAGCTTTATAAGTAAATGTGTTAAGAAGTCTGCCTTTAGTGGGAAAACTCCCGAAAAAGTGTTATATTTTTTTTTATTTCTTGACCCACATATTTGCGGTACCCAAACATACGGGCACTATTAAAAGCGCAAATCTTGAGAAACACTACCAGATGTTATTCTCAGGGCATAACCAACACTATAATCAATTAAGCTTCATTCTAATGCAGTATCAATCCTCGAAATCAATTAGTCTACAGGAATTCTGGGAAGAACTTGGCTATTCTAAATCTACTTTTTATCGGCGTCTTTCCAAAATTGGCATAAAACCAAAGCATCTATTGTTATCGCCTGAAGAGCAAGATGAGTATCGAAAGCTCCTTGGATTCCCACCTAAATTTCCACCTCATTCGGTGTAGTTCTCTAGTGCTTGTTACCCATGCAGGCGGAAATGAGACGCTATGAGACAACATGAGACATTATGGGACAATATGGAGCTGCACCGTATTTCCGATGCTCATACCTTTGAATTACGCTTGCAAGCATTTTTTCTTTGAGTCATGCAACCTTTTAGCGAGGGAGCGGCACATCAAAGACTGGTACCGGTCGTGGCTACCCGAAACCACAAAAATGAGGGATTCACTCAGCCATTGGGCTGACAACTCGAATTTTATTATGCTTAAACAACTTTTTTTATTCATTGCTTTGACTTTGACATTACAGCTTTCAGGCCAATCCTTTCCCTCCACGGCAGTAGGCGGCTGTACCTCGGCAGAAATAACTTCAACGTTACCGAGTTATGAACTGGATTTATGGATTGGGCCTTTTTTGAATATTAATCATGAGGACTGTACAGCTACCTTGGACCCCAGTATCTTTGGTTCAGCTTTACGGGCCAGATTTTCCCTTGAAAAGTACAACCATAGTACCGGCACATGGGTTTCTCAAGCCGGGCCGCAAGTCTCCCCCAGATTCAATAATCTTTCTCACGGCACATACCGGATTTTGATCGCTTTACCTAGAAGGTTCAGCAATACTTCTTGCCAGGGAGGTTTTGAGGTATATAATACATTACAACAGTATGTTGGACATTGGGGTACATACACCAACGGAAGAACCAGCACCTCAAACCCGGTTGTTGTGGGCAAAACCGTAGCCTCAGATATTTCCTACAACCTTGTGGATGGCGGCAGCGGTGATGCCCTCCCCAATGGTTTTGATTACGGAGAGGTGGTGACCATGGATGCCACTGCCAGCAAGAATTACGACCTCTACTGGCTTGCTGGTTTTGAAGATACGGCACCTTTTAGATACTATAGCCAAGGCTGGAATTTTACTAACCCGTTGGGAGGTGTTGGTTCGTTTAACCTAAGTGATCCATTTGGCAACAATGGTTTTCAGCCAGCCTTTGGTTTCCCTCAAACTTTTTCCCAGTACACGATTCAATTTGCCATTGAGAACAGTGCCTGCCCAAATGAATCCTGGGTAAACCTTGACAAAGTACTTATTATATGTCCCTCAGGATTGGGGTGTCGGTTTGAGCAAGCTTCGTTACAGGCGCCGAAATTGGCGCCCAATCCAAGCTATGGCTCTTTGCAAGTCCTTCACTTAGCTGAAGGAGTATATACCCTGAGGGTGCTTGACATCTCCGGGCTTTTGGTGCATGAGAAATTGTTTCAGCCTGGAGAAGAAATTAACCTGGAGGGTATTGCCTCAGGTATGTATGTAGCCTCAATATGGCAAAATGACACACGCTTGTTTACGGAAAAGTTAGTGATCACGCATTGAGTATATTCATCAACCCAATGAGCGAGACTCGTATCCGCTCATTGGGTCTTTTTTCAGTAATCATGAAAATAGTTTGTCTCCTGGTTCTACTCTTATGCTGCCCCACCATGGGGTACACGCAAAATTTGATATTTAATCCGGGCTTTGACAGCATTATTCGTTGTCCTGACCCTTTTGATGGATACGCAGTATCACTGGCGCCTCCCTGGGAATCAGCAGGAGTATCTCCTGATCTTTTTAATATTTGCGGGAACCTTGGATTTCAAGTGCCATACAATGGTATCAACTACCAGCCTGCTCGAAGCGGAGGCGGCTATGTGGGATCAGGCTATTCAGGAAGACTTCCAAGCATGTCTCCTTTTACTGTAACAGCCAGAGAATACATTACGGCGCCTTTAAAAAAGACACTATCGAAGGGAGTACAGTATTACCTTCAATTGCATGTAAATGTACGTAGTACAAACAGGGATAGTTCTTCCGGGTGCTTTACAGACGCAGCCGGAATGGCCTTTAGTTCAGAGAAAGTATTTCTAAACCACCCCGATGAAAAGGTTCTCTATCTTGATCCTGCGCTTGAAAACAGGGGTTCGGTTTTGACAGATACCATGGGCTGGACTCCCATAAGCGGTTGTTATATGGCAAGAGGTGATGAGAAATTCGTTGTTTTAGGTATCTTTAGGGGCGATGACGAAACTCTGGTACAACCTGTGTATCCTAATCCGAACCAAATATTTTGCGCCGGTTATCTCTTCTGGGAGGATGTGGGCGTTTGGGAATTCAATCCGCTGCCGGATACGGTCTTTTTATGTAAGGGTGACCGCAAAACATTCCATGCTTCGTTTTTGGATGCCCGTTTTATCTGGAGCGACGGCACTACTGATTCTACCTTTACCATTGATTCGCCAGGAGTCTACAGTGTATCAGCAGATATGGGCAATTGTATTTTAAGCGACACCACGGTGGTGCTCTTTTTAGATGGAGATGACATGCTGCCGTCTGATGTTTTAATTTGTCAGGATGAAAAAGTGACGCTTTCCGCGCCCATCTCCGGTGATTATGAGTGGTCAACAGGAGCTACCACAACCGATATTGAAATCCAGGAAGCAGGGGTTTATGGCCTTACCATAACCAATGATTGTGGCATATTCACTTACGAAAGTCGTGTAGAAACGGAGATTTGCGACTGTCCCATATATGTGCCCAATATTTTTTCTCCGAATGGGGATGGCTATAACGACGAACTTCTGTTGTTTTCAGCCTGCGATTTTCCGCTTTTAATCAAGCATTTTCAGGTATTTGACCGCTGGGGCAACCTCGTTTATACGTCGGCCGGCAGCGATATTGAAAGCATACAATGGGATGGGGCAACGCTGGGCAAACCCCTTTCTTCCGGTGTTTACACTTGGGCGATGGAATACGTTATCACTCGAAATGGGCTGCCGGAGTATAAAATATTGAATGGCGACGTGACCATACTGCGATGAAAACTCAATGATGTACACTTGTTTACAGATAGTTTAGTGATCAATCTTTGAGTAAACTAATCAGCCCAATGAGCGAGTCCTGGATCCGCTCGCTCATTGGGTCTTTTTTCAGTAATCATGAAAATAGTTTGTCTCCTGGTTCTACTCTTGTGCTGCCCCACCATGGGGTACACGCAAAATTTGATATTTAATCCGGGCTTTGACAGCATTATTCGTTGTCCTGACCCTTTTGATGGATACGCAGTATCACTGGCGCCTCCCTGGGAATCAGCAGGAGTATCTCCTGACCTTTTTAATATTTGCGGGAGCCTCACATTTCAAGTGCCATACAATGGCTTAAATTACCAGCCTGCTCGCAGCGGAGGCGGCTATGTAGGTTCAGCCTATTCTGGAAGACTTCCAAACATGTCTCCATTTTCTGTAACAACTAGAGAATACATTACTTCACCCTTAAAGAAAGTGCTTTCGAAGGGCTCTCAATATTTTCTTCAATTTCATGTTAATGTACGAATTACAGATTTGGGCAGTTCATCCGGGTGTTATGTAGACGCAGCCGGAATGGCCTTTAGTTCAGAGAAAGTATTTCTAAACCACCCCGATGAAAAGGTTCTCTATCTTGATCCTGCGCTTGAAAACAGGGGTTCAGTTTTGACAGATACCATGGGCTGGACTCCCATAAGCGGTTGTTATATGGCAAGAGGTGATGAGAAATTCGTTGTTCTGGGTATTTTCAGAAGCGACAGCGAAACACTGGCGCAACCCATGTACCCGAATCCCAACCAAACATCATGTGGCGGTTATCTCTTCTGGGAGGATGTGGGCGTTTGGGAATTCAATCCGCTGCCGGATACGGTCTTTTTATGTAAGGGTGACCGCAAAACATTCCATGCTTCGTTTTTGGATGCCCGTTTTATCTGGAGC
>JBIKUE010000054.1:0-32731 GCA_044347755.1 Saprospiraceae bacterium | reverse complement strand
CCCTTTTCCTGTTTGCCGGCTGCGAAGACGATCCCTTTCCGCTGGAACTGGCGGTGTTCGATGTGCGCTGGTACGACGATGATCTATCCGGAACCCAAACCCTGGGCGATGCACTCACGTTCGGCGTACAGATCAACACCACTGATCCGGATTCCGACGATCAGTTCATCACCGAATGGGATTTCTCCTATTTCGTCAACAATAACTTCGGCGGTATCCTGCGCGGCGACGATTTTATTCAAACCAATTCGCTCTCCTTTGATGCCGAAATATTCATCGATAATCTGGCTTTACCCGGACCCGGAGGCCTTGGCGAGGGGGATGTGATTGAATTCCGACTCTGGGCCCGTGATAACCATGGAACCGAATTGGAACGTGTGCACCGGTATGTTTTAGAAGAGTAACATCACAAGCCAAAAAATAATCCCGTTCGCCCCTTGCGGAAACGGGATTATTTTTTGAATCTTTGCATCATCGTACCGATACAGTATAACAAATGATGACCATCACATCTCCATACAAAGAACGCATCCTGCAAGGAAAAGGCTTTTTCTACCCCGAATCCGCTGATGCGGCCAATACCCTGCCCTATGGCGGCATGTACGTTCCTGAAGTACTACTGCCCGGACTGGAACAAATAGCCGCCGCATTCGAACATTTCTCCAGGGATGAGTCTTTCCTCACAGATTTCAAAGAAGCGCTTCAGCATTTCTCAGGCCGTCCAACAGCCTTTACCCCGCTGCCAAGTTTGACTAAAACGCTGGGTGGCGCCCAACTTTTTCTCAAAAACGAAGGCCTGAACCACACCGGCGCGCACAAGATCACCCACTGCATCGGGCAAATTCTGCTGGCCAAACGACTGGGCAAAACCCGGATCATCGCCGAAACGGGCGCGGGCCAGCACGGCTATGCCACCGCAGCTGTTTGTGCCCGCTTTGGAATGGATTGTACCGTTTACATGGGTAAAAAAGACTACGAACGTCAGCGCCCGAACGTGTACTGGATGGAGTTGCTGGGCGCTAAAGTGATTCCCGTAGAAGATGGCAGCCAAACCTTGAATGATGCCGTGATTGCCGCCTTTAAAGATTGGGTTGCCAACCCCGACTCCTATTACCTGCTCGGATCGGCAGTAGGACCGCACCCCTATCCGGTGATGAATACCTTTTTCCAAAAAGTAGTAGGAGAAGAAATCCGGGAACAATGCCTCGAAGCCACCGGCCGTTTGCCGGATTACTGCATTGCCTGCGTGGGCGGCGGCTCCAATGCCATGGGCATGTTCTACGAATTTCTGGACGAACCCGAAGTGCACCTGATTGGCGTGGAAGCCGGCGGGAAAGGCAAGCTCCCGGGTGAACATGCCGCCAAGGTGGAACGTGGGGAAAAAGGCATTTTTGAAGGCTACCATGCCTATTTCCTGCAGGACGAAACCGGAAACATCGCGTCTACCCACTCCGTTTCCGCCGGTCTGGATTATTGTGGCGTCAGCCCCATTCTGGCCTGCCTGGCCGACGATGGCAGGGTTCAGTTTACCACAGCCACGGATGCCGAAGCCCTGGCAGCCGTACAACAACTGGCCCGTGCAGAAGGCATTATCCCGGCGCTTGAATCGGCGCACGCTTTTGCCCACGCCTTTCAAATTGCCCCACAACTTGATGAAAATCAAATCATTGTAATCAACGCCAGTGGCCGGGGCGAAAAAGATTTGTTCATCACCATGCGTCATTTTCAGGAAGACAATCTGAAAGCCTACGCTCAGCACCTGCTTCAATCATGAGTACCACTGTCCAAACCATTCCTGTGATGGCTCACCTGGTGCTGGGATATCCAACTTTGGAAGCCAGTATACGTGCTGCACAAAAATATGCAGCAGCAGGGGTGCGAATACTGGAACTGCAAATTCCTTTTTCCCATCCAACGGCCGACGGGCCCGTCATAACCGAAGCCTGTCAAAAAGCGGTAGAACAGGGTGTTGACATATCCCATTGCTTACAAGCCCTGGCTCAGATCCGAAATCAGTTTCCGGAACAGGAGATCATGGTAATGAGCTATCTCAATCGTATTTACGCTTATGGTTTTCAGGCTTTTATACAGGAACTAGCCACTTTGAATATTCAGCACTTAATCATACCTGATCTGCCTGTTTCTATGGGAAAAGCTTTTCTCCCTTCAGATTCTCCGGTAAAATTGGTTCCCGTGCTGGCTGCCAACACTCCACCAAGTCGTTTGGAAGCCATCTTATCTCAAGGATACGATTTTTTCTATCTGATGTCGGATTTCAAAATTACCGGCAGTGGATTCAGTCTCCATCCAAACCTGAAAGACATGATCCGAAGCATACGCAGTGCCAAGCCACATGCAACTATTGGCATTGGATTCGGCATTTCAAATCCGGAACAGGTACAATGCGTTATTCAGGATGCTGACATTGCGATCATTGGCTCCGCATTGATTGCTGCAGAAAAATCCGGAAAATTGGATCAATATTTGGAATCTTTGCGGGAAGCATTCCCATAATATTGAAGCTAAACTTCCCGATTATCGCTATTATTCTCTCCTTTTTTAAAGACTCCCTGCTCCTTGCCTGCTTGCTATGTACCGGGTTATTCCCGGCTATTGGGCAAAATCCAGACACCAACCAAATCATTCTTGGCGCTGAACGTATAGATCGATATTTACCTTTACTAAAAGGTAAAAATGTAGCCCTGGTGGTCAATCATTCGTCTTTGGTTGGCAATACCCACCTGGCCGATACACTCAGTAAGTTAGGGGTATGTATTTCTGTTATTTTCGCCCCGGAACATGGTTTCCGCGGTGATGTGGATGCCGGTGAACATATTTTGGATGGCTACGACCTTCGGACCGGAGCACCCATCGTTTCCCTTTATGGTAAAAGAAGAAAACCTAAACCAGCCGACCTGGAAGGAACCGATGTGTTGATTTTTGATATCCAGGATGTAGGCGCCAGGTTTTACACCTACATCAGTACCTTGTTTTATGCCATGGAAGCCTGCGCAGAGCAGGGAAAACAAGTCATCGTTCTGGATCGCCCTAACCCAAATGGCCATTATGTGGATGGACCAGTTTTGGATTCCCGGATAACCTCTTTTGTAGGTATTGCTCCTATCCCCATTGTACACGGATGTACTGTTGGAGAACTGGCAAGTCTTTTTGTGGGAGAATTCTGGATATATAAGCCTGAAAGTCTGGAACTAACGGTTATTCCGTGTCTGAATTACACGCACTCCAAACCATTTACACCAACAGTTCCACCCTCTCCAAATCTTCCCTCCGAAAGATCCATCCTGTTATATCCTTCATTGTGCTTGTTTGAAGGTACTTCGTGTAGTGTTGGACGAGGCACAGAGACTCCTTTTGAACTGGTTGGTCACCCGGATTTTCCCTGTGATACCTTTTCTTTTGTGCCTCAACCCAACAAGGGCAACAAAAACCCATTATTTGCAGGTAATTTTTGCGGCGGGATGGATTTCAGGGAAGTCCCCATTGACTCCATTCGGGCTGAAAAGAAGTTGAATATCAGGTATTTATTGGATTTTTATCAGGAATTTCCAAACAAAGAGCGGTTTTTCCGGGAGGATCTTTTTTTTGATTTACTGGCCGGGAACCGGCAATTGCGCCATCAAATCATCGACGGCAAAACGGAAGCAGAAATCCGGGCCTCCTGGGAAGAAGACCTGAACCTGTATCGAAATATCAGAAAGAAATACCTGATATATCCGGAGTGAATTACATGGATAAATGACATTCGCCATCCCCCCATCGAACCGTCACTTTGCCGCCTTTTTTCATCCAGTTGACCAGCTCGGCGCCCATCAATTCAGCCCGCCAGCCGTGCAATAAATCGTGGTCGAAATCATCACTACCGGCTTTTAATCGGTTGAAATCGCCCTTGGGTAATAACAGTGCAGCGCTGATTTCATGCTCCAGGCACTGCTTTTTCACAAAATGATACAGCAATTCCATGGTCCACTCCCGTTCAGGATCTTCTGGCATAGGCTTGGGAATGGTATCCAGCACCGCCTTTTCTGCGTCTGTAACAGGGGCTTTCCAAAGTTCCTGCCATACTTCCAGGTGCTTTTTCCAAACCCCTTCATGCATTGTACGATTCGATTTGAATGCATTGGGGCCGCCTTTTGTAGCACGCAATACGGTACTGATATACCTGCTTTGCAAAACGGTCTCTTTCGGAATATTGGACGACATGGCCCGTTCTATGCGCCAACGATAAAGACGCATGAGGAAGACCTTTTCCCGAAAATCCAACTGATGAACCACATCATTGGCCATTAGTTCCTTGTGCGGATCCACCTGATAAAAGGAGCGATCCTCCCACTTGCGGTTTTCTTCCCGCGCCCAGGATTCTCTCTTGTGCCTGCGCAACTTATTGGTTAGTCGTTCATGCAAGGCAGGCAGGTATTTCACGTCCTCAATCGCATATTCCAATGCTTTAGGATCGATGGGACGGGCCTCCCAGTCGGCTACCGTATGACTTTTGGCAAGATTGATCCGAAGTTCCTTTTCTACGATCTTGCCAAATCCGGCGGGATAATTATACCCTACAAAACCTGCGGCTATCTGGGTATCGAATGTGTTGTTCGGGACGGTGCCAAATAACGTAAATAAAAGCCGGTAATCGTTATCGCCTGCGTGCGTGATCTTGAGAATAGCAGGGTCTTCAACGATGGCCAAAAACTTGCTTAAATCTTTGATTTTCAGTGTATCTATAAGATATATCGCATCTTCAGAGACCACTTGTACCAGCCCAAGTACCGGTACGAAATATTTTTCGCCGACAAACTCGGTATCAAACCCGATCCAGTGTTCTTTGGCGATTTGATCCATAATCCGATCAAACTCTGTTTGGTTGTCCAGGAAATGTACTTTTTGATTCATAGGGGGGCAAAGTTATCAAGATTTGAAATTGTGGGGCACAGAATATGCGATCAGGCATGATCACTACCTATCTTTGCAATAACTTGACTAAACGATAACAACGTATATGTAATGTAACACGTTTAAGCATCGTTATCAAGCGGGTTATTTCATCATTATAACCCTCCAACTGATTCAAGTTATACCATGAAAAAAGTTCTCTTCGGCATAGCCATCTTTCTGTTTCTGATTCTCGGTTCCCTTATTGCCATCCCTTTCCTGTTCAAAGACGAGATTATTGCCCAGGTAAAAACCGCCGCAAACGAAAGTTTAACGGCAAAACTGGAGTTCAGCGATGTTGATATTTCCATTTTTCGTCATTTCCCAAAACTATCCATAGGGCTGGAAAGTCTGGAAATCACCAATGGGCCCGGGCCTTTTGAAGGGGTTAAACTGGTAAAATGCGAACGTTTGGATGTGGCGGTTGATCTTTGGTCGGCCATTTTTGGGGATAAAGTGACCATCAATGGCCTGTTTTTCAAAAAGCCCGACATTAAGGTATATGCCTTGAGCAATGGTCAGGCAAACTACGACATAACCAAACCTGACGATACCGCTGCAACTACAGCCGATACAGGCGAATCGGCTCCGGTTCAACTGGAAAGCTATGGGATTGAAGACGGCAAAATATTGTACGACGACCGCGGTCTCGATATGCGCGCTGAACTGGAAGGTTTGAACCACACCGGTTCCGGGGAGTTTACTGCTACCTTGTACGATCTGGTGATGAAAACCGCCATTGAAAAGCTCTCCGTCAACTACGGCGGCGTTCAATACCTGCGCAACGCCAAGGCAGACTGGATAGCCACCCTCGGCGCCGATATGGCCAATATGAAGTTTACCTTTAAGGAAAATGATTTGAAGGTAAACGACCTTAAACTGTTGCTGGATGGCTTTGTACACATGCCTGAAAACACGGAAGACATCCGCATGGATCTCAAATTTGGCACACCGGCCAATACCTTTAAAAGTTTGCTGAGTATCATCCCAGGCGCTTATACACAGGACTTTAAGGATGTTCAGGCCAACGGAACCATTCAGTTTGCCGGATTTGCGAAAGGTACCTACAATGAAAAAACTTACCCGGCATTCCGTCTGGATTTCAAAGTGGGTAATGCCGATTTCAAATATCCAAGCCTTCCACTGGGCGTGAGTAATATCAATGTAGATGCCTCCATTGCTTTGCCCTCTTCCCGATTGAATGATTTAACCGTAGACATTCCCAAGTTCAGCCTGAAAATTGGCTCCAATCCGCTGGAGGGGTATTTTAAATTGAAAACACCAGAGAGCGACCCCACCGTTGATATGAAACTTAACGGCACGCTGAACCTGGGTGAACTATCCAAAGCATTTCCGGTGGAAGGCGTTCAGGAGTTGGCCGGCATTATCGAGTCCAACATGACCGTAAAAGCCTCCATGAGCCAGGTTGATCAGGGCAGATATGATGAAGTGAACATGGCCGGCACATTTGGCATGCGCGGCATTACCTATAAATCGGCCGACATGCCTGTGGTTAAGATTAATGCGCTGCAAACAAGTATCACGCCACAACGGGTAGATATTTCAAACTTTGACGCCAAGCTTGGTAAAAGCGATTTGCGGGCCAATGGCAGTATTGACAACCTGCTCGCCTATTTCAGCACCACTAAAACCATGCGGGGCAATCTGAACTTTTCTTCTGCCTATTTTGATGCGAACGAGTGGATGGAACCAGCGCCTGCCGACGGCAGTGTAGTGCCAAACGATGTAGAAGATCCTGCCTCCGAAGAGGCTGTTTTTGACCGCTGGGATTTTACGGTGGATGGAAAAATTGGCAAACTGATATACGACACCTATGACATTTCCAACCTCAGCGCTGCCGGACATTTCACCCCTAACAAGATGAATATTTCCAATTTCGGGTTGAAACTGGGCGGCACCAGCGATTTGAGCGGTAGCGGACAAATATTGAATGCCTGGAATTACCTATTTGACAATCAAACGGTTACAGGAATAATTAACCTCAATTCTTCCTATTTTGACCTGAATCAGTTCATGACTGAACCGGCAACGGCAGCCGCTCCGGCGAAAGGCGCTACCCCCGCTGCACCTCCCGCAGAGGAGATCATACCGGTACCGGAAAACATGGATATGACCATAAATGCCAATTTTGGCAAGGTAAAATATACCACTTATGATCTGAATAACCTGAATGGCCAGGTAATCGTAAAAGACAAGATTGCCCGACTTCAGGATTGTACAGCCGATGTTATCGGTGGACAAATTGCCCTTACCGGCGATTACAACACCCAAAATCTGGCAAAACCCAGTTTCAACATGGATATTGCCATGCAGAACATGGGTTTCCGGGATGCCTTCCAAACCTTCGCTACCGTAAAAACCCTGGCGCCTGTAGCTCAATTGATAGATGGCAAATTCAATACGACTTTGTCTATGTCGGGCATTTTGGGGAAGGACATGATGCCTGATTTCAACACCCTTTCTGCGGCAGGCTTTTTAGAGACCCTTTCTGCCATTTTCAACAATTTCAAACCCATGAATGCCATTGGCGAGAAGCTGAATGTGGCTGCCTTGAAGCAACTGGAATTGAAAAACACGAAAAACTGGTTTGAAATCAAGGATGGAAAAGTAACGGTTAAGCCATTCAATACCCAGGTAAAGGATGTTGCCATGCAAATTGGCGGTTCACATGGCATCAACAGCGATATGGATTATCAGGTATTGACCAAGGTACCCAGAAAATCTTTGGGTTCAGCGGCAAATTCAGGTTTAGACCTGTTAACCAAAGAGGCATCTAAAGTAGGTGTGAGTTTGGCTCAGGGTGAATTTATCAATGTCCGTTTTGACCTTACCGGCACCATGTTCAATCCAAAGGTAGCCATGAAGGTTTTAGGCTCTGACGGGCAAAGCACGCTGCAGGAAACCGCAACAGGCGCTGCAACCGCCTTAGTGGATAAAGCCAAAGATTCTCTCACCAATGTAGCCAACCGGGAGATCGATAAAGTACGTAAACAGGCAGAAGATGCGGCTCAAAAAGCGGCTGACAGCTTGAAACGGGTGGCTGAGAAAAAAGCGCAGGAAGTTGCAGATAAAGCCACACAGGAAGCCAAAAACAAAGTGGGTGAAAAAGCTGGCGAAGTACTGGGAACGGAAGGCCAGAAAAAGGTAGATGAAGTAAAAGACAAGTTGGGCAAATGGGATCCGTTCAAGAAAAAGAAAAACTAGATCATTCATCATGCATATTCCCGTATGGAAGAAGTGGCTTTCTCACCTCACTCCTATCACGTTAGAAGAGACAACCACGCATCAAAATCCGGAACTTAGTGTGGTCTTGTCCAAAGGACGGGTACAATTACTAAGCGGAGAGGCTATTTATTCCTGGGATGATCTGTACAAAAACTTTCTGATCGCATTTGACCAACTGAAAATTGACGAACGGAAGATAGAGGATGTATTGCTGTTGGGTCTGGGCCTCGGTTCAATCCCCTTCATGTTGGAAAAAATCTTTCAAAGAAAATATCATTATACAGCTGTAGAATGGGACGAAATGGTGGCGCATTATGCGATGCAATACACCTTATCGAGACTGGAAAGCCCGGTGGAGATCATTACCGGCGATGCGGAGGTGTTTGTTGAGGTAACCGAAGAGCAATACGATTTATTGATCGTGGATATCTTTGAAGACGAGATTACACCTCCTCAGTTTTGCACCGTTGAGTACTTGCAGACATGCGAAAAATTGCTCAAACCCGGAGGCTTGTTGCTGTTCAACCGACTTCATGGAGAAGATCAAAGCATACGGATGGTTACGGAGCGCTATTTTGAAAGAACGTTTAAAACCGTATTTCCGGAAGCCTGGGCCATTGATACCAAAGGCAACTGGATCCTTTGTGGTGAAAAAAAGTTTACACAGACTTAACCCTTAGCTTAAAAGGAGTCCGCGACGCATGCAGCTACCTTTGCGAAAAATGTAACCACATGAAGGAAAGCACCAATTCGAAAAAAATTCTTATTGTGGATGATGAACCGGATATCCTGGAGTTCCTCCAATACAATTTGAAAAAGGAAGGATACAGGGTAGCTACCGCTCCGGATGGATTGCAGGCTTTACAAGTTGCAGAGCGGGAAAAACCGGATCTTATCATATTGGACATTATGATGCCGGAGATGGATGGCGTGGAAACGTGTCGGCAATTGAGGTCCCGTAAAGAGTTCAACGACACCCCTATTGCCTTCCTTACTGCACGGGATGAGGATTTTTCTCAAATTGCCGCTTTGGATGTAGGCGGGGATGATTACATCACCAAACCTATCAAACCAAGGGTTTTGATGAGCAGGATCAATGCCTTGTTGCGTCGGTCACAGCGCGTTACTGAAGATGAATCAAGGACTATCAGTTTACACGATCTCGTCATTGACCGCGACAAAGTGCTGGTGTTCAAAAATGACCAAACCATAGAATTACCCAGAAAAGAATTCGAAATACTTTGGTTGCTGGCGTCTAAACCAGGCCGGGTATTTACCAGGGAGGAAATTTTTGATAAAATTTGGGGCGCCGATGTGATTGTTGGGAACAGAACCATTGATGTTCATATCCGGAAATTGCGCGAACATATTGGCGAAGAGTATATCAAGACCATGAAGGGTATCGGGTACAAATTTGACTTTTGATGTTTAAAAACCAGACACCGCAACAACTTTCCTTTTTTATTGCCGGCATTTCAGCTGCCGCCATGGCAGCGCTGCTCCTGCTTCTAAAAACATTCACTTTGCTGAATGTGACATGGCCGGAGGTTTTGGGATTGTTTGTGCTCGCCTTTGCGGTGGCTTTTGTAGCCAATTATTATCTGGTGCGTTATTTCATATTCCGACGCATCAAACTCATTTACAAGATTATACACCGTCAAAAACTTCCCTCAGAATTCAGAGCCGGCAATCTCGACATGACCAAAAGCGTACTCGATGATGTGGAACGTGAAGTGGGGGAATGGGCCGACAAGCAGGAGCATGAACTGGAAGAACTCGAGCGCCTGGCTACCTATCGCCGCCGCTTCATTGGCGATGTATCCCACGAACTAAAAACCCCTATTTTTAATGTTCAGGGGTTTATTCATACACTACTGGATGGCGCATTGCATGATTCATCCGTAAATATGCTTTACCTGCAACGTGCTGCCAAAAACATCGAGCGCCTGCAGATGATCGTGGAAGACCTTGAAACGATCAACAAACTGGAAGCAGGCCAGATGATCCTGGACTTACAGGAATTTGACCTGCACGAGCTCACGGATGAGGTATACGCCGACCTGGAGATGCGCGCGAGCGAACGCAACATCCGTCTGACCTACAAAGAAGGCGCAAATCAAAGATTCCGGATCCGTGCCGACAAAGAAAGTATCCGCCAGGTACTGATGAATCTGGTGCACAACTCCATCAAATACGGCAAAGAAGGCGGTTTGACCAAAATTAGCTTCTACGACATGGAAACCTATGTTTTGGTGGAAATCAGCGACAACGGCATTGGCATCACGCCTGAGCACCTCAGTCACGTATTTGATCGGTTCTACCGCGTAGACAAACACCGTTCCCGCGAAGCAGGCGGCACCGGCCTGGGCCTATCCATCGTAAAACACATCATTGAAGCCCACAAACAAACCATCAATGTGCGCAGCAGCGTAGGCCAGGGAAGTACTTTTGGCTTTACGCTGGAGAAAGCGTGAGATGGGACGATGAACGATGGACGATGAGATTGCGTCCACCGTTTACGCGTCATAATTCAACACCGGCGCCAGCCAGCGTTCGGCTTCCTGAAACGACATGCTTTTCCGGCGCGCATAATCTTCTACCTGGTCTTTGCCGATTTGTCCCAGACCAAAATATTTGCTTTCCGGGTGACTGAAATACCAGCCGGAAACCGCCGCAGTTGGGTACATGGCACAGCTTTCCGTGAGCTCAATGCCGGCATTTTTTTCCGGATCCAATAATTGCCAGAGGGTGCGCTTTTCAGTGTGTTCCGGGCAGGCAGGGTATCCGGGGGCAGGCCTTATTCCCTGGTATTTTTCCTCAATCAATGATTCATTATCAAGTTTTTCTGTGGCAGCATAGCCCCAGAATTCCTTGCGCACGCGCTCGTGCATGCGCTCGGCAAAGGCTTCAGCCAGTCGATCAGCCAGGGCCTTGAGCATGATGGCAGAATAATCATCGTGTGCTTTTTCGAAATCTGCCACCCTTGATTCAATTCCGATACCGGCGGTCACCGCAAAGGCTCCTATGTAGTCTTCCCCTTCCGGCGAGATAAAGTCCGCCAGGCAATAATTGGGCTGGTCAGCAGCCTTTTGGTTCTGTTGCCGGAGGTGGTGCAAATCAAGTTTTTCTCCAGAAGGCAACCAAACATGCACATCGTCATGGTTAAAGCGCTGGGCCTTGAACAGTCCAATCACCGCTCTTGCCTCCAGCCAGTTTTCTGCAATGATGCGATCCAGCATGGATTTGGCATCGTGAAAGAGCTTGGCAGCTTCTACCCCTACTACTTCATCCTGAAGTATGGCGGGATACTTACCGGCTAATTGCCAGCTTTGAAAAAACGGCGTCCAGTCAATGTATGCTGCCAATTCCGCCAGAGAATACTTTTCAAAGGTCTTAATTCCAAGGAAATTAGGTTTTGGAGGCGTGTAAGCGCTCCAGTCTAACTGCAATTTGTTGGCACGTGCCTGTGCAAGCGACAGGTATTGTTTGGCGGATTGCCTGCTGGCCCGTTGGATGCGGATTTGTTCGTATTCCAGCTTGGTTTTGGCTACAAAGGCATCATGTTCTACCTTGTTTTTGGTCAGCAGGGAACTCACCACAGCTACAGACCGACTGGCATCCAGTACATGGACCACCGGAGCATTTTGGAATTGAGGCTCCACCTTAACAGCTGTATGGGTTTTGGAGGTAGTAGCCCCGCCAATAAGCAATGGAATATGCATATCCAGCCGTTGCATCTCTTTGGCCACATGCACCATCTCGTCCAGGGAGGGCGTAATGAGGCCAGACAAACCGATCACATCTACCTTTTCGGCAATGGCTGTTTTGAGAATCTTATCTGCCGGAACCATAACACCAAGATCCACCACCTCATAATTGTTGCAGCCTAATACGACGCCAACAATATTCTTCCCTATATCATGCACATCTCCCTTCACGGTTGCCATCAGAATTTTCCCTTTGGCCACAATGGTATCTCCTTTTTCCGCTTCAATAAAAGGCTGCAGGTAGGCAACGGCACGCTTCATCACACGCGCAGATTTAACCACCTGAGGCAGGAACATTTTGCCGGATCCAAACAGATCACCTACCACGTTCATACCATCCATAAGCGGCCCTTCTATGACCTCCAGAGGGGATGAAAATAGTAGTCGGGCCTCCTCCGTATCCTGTTCAATAAACTTATCGATACCCCGGACCAGCCCTATTTCTATCCTTTTTTTCACCGGTTCAAGTCGCCAGGCGAGGTCTTCCTCAACGGTTTTTCCGGCGCTGTCCTTAAAAGACTCCGCCAGCTTTACCAATTCCTCCGTAGCATCCGGCCGACGGTTAAACAGCACATCTTCAATGCGTTGCAGGAGGTCTTTAGGAATATCTTCGTAAACTTCCAGCATTCCGGCATTCACTATTCCCATATCCATTCCTGCACGGGTGGCATGATACAGAAACGCTGCGTGCATGGCTTCGCGGACACGGTTATTGCCTCTGAAGGAAAACGACAAATTACTAACCCCGCCGGATATTTTTGCACCCGGGCAGGTGGATTTCAGGATTCTGGTAGCCTCAATATAGTTGATGGCATATTCATTATGTTCCTCAATTCCGGTAGCAACGGCAAAAATATTGGGATCGAAAATAATGTCGGTGGAATCAAAACCGACCTGTTCTGTCAATATTTTATAGGCGCGCTGGCAGATATTCACTTTCCGTTCAATCGTTTCTGCCTGGCCTTGTTCATCAAAAGCCATGACTACCACTGCTGCGCCGAATCTCCGACAAATGTTGGCCTGGCGGATAAATTCTGTTTCCCCTTCTTTGAGTGAAATAGAATTAACAATGCTTTTGCCCTGCAGGCATTTCAAACCGGATTCAATCACGTAAAACTTGGAGGAATCTACCATCACCGGCAAACGGGCGATATCCGGCTCGGCAGATAGCAAATTCAGGAATTTGACCATGGCTGCTTCCGAGTCCAGCAGACCTTCATCCATATTCACATCAATGATCTGCGCTCCGCCTTCCACCTGTTGGCGTGCAACCGTTAAAGCTTCGTTGTAATTGCCTTCCTTGATCAATTTGGCAAAACGCGCCGAGCCTGTCACGTTGGTGCGTTCGCCAATATTCACGAAATTGGTATTCTCCCTAAGAACCAACGGTTCCAGGCCGGCGTACATGGAATAAGGCTGCCTGGGACGAGGAACCCTGGGTGGGTATTTTTTTACATGTGCTGCAATGTGCCGGATATGATCCGGGGTAGTGCCACAGCATCCACCGGCAACATTAACAAAGCCGGATTTAGCAAAATCCTCCATGAAAATGCACATTTCATGCGCTGTTTGATCGTATTCCCCAAATTCGTTCGGTAATCCGGCATTGGGATACGCACTTACAAAGCAATCTGCCAATCCTGCCAGGGCTTCCAGGTGCGGACGCATTTCTTCCGCTCCCAGGGCGCAATTCAGGCCTACCGCCCAGGGTTTAGCATGCTTTACAGATATCCAGAACGCCTCAACGGTTTGGCCGCTGAGGGTGCGTCCGGAGGCATCCGTAATGGTGCCGGAAATGATAACCGGCAATCGGAAACCTTTTTCTTCAAAAACTTCTTCAATGGCATAAATAGCTGATTTGCAGTTTAATACATCAAAAATGGTTTCAACCAAAATGATATCTGCGCCTCCATCTATCAAACCACTTACCTGCTCGGCATAGGCGTTTTTGGCTTCATCAAAGGTGAGCGTTCGAAAACCTGGATCATTTACATCCGGGCTTAAGCTGAGTGTTTTATTCAAAGGTCCCAGGGCGCCTGCCACAAACTTTGGCGCCGGATCCACTTCCTGCTGATATTTTACTATGGCTTGTTTGGCGATAGCCGCTGCCGCTTTGTTGATATCGTAACATATTCCAGCCTCCATGTCAAATTCGGCCTGTGAGATGGCTGTAGCATTGAAGGTGTTGGTTTCAATAATATCAGCGCCCGCCTCCAGATATTTCCGGTGGATGTCTTCTATGATATCAGGCCTGGTTAGGCATAACAAGTCAAAATTCCCTTTAAGATCGCGGTGATGCTTTTGAAACCGCTCACCTCTAAAATCATCTTCAGGCAGGTTATAGGACTGTAAGAATACGCCCATTGATCCATCAATGATCATGATGCGTTCCTGGGCAATTTCGGTTAATTGTTGAATGGTGTTTTTTGCCATGATGGGTATGTAGCCTGAGCGAGACGCAAAGGTATAACTTTCAGCATCCGGACTGGATTGTGTTACCTGAGCAAATCGTGTTCGTCAATTTTTTTGGTCATTAACCTGGGTATACCCTCTTCCGTTTGACCAACAATCGGGCTAAACCGGGCATTCCAGACAATATCAGTAGCGATGTAAGAGCGCCGTGCGTGCACTTGTTGTTGTGTTGTTTCATCAGTACCCTTCACCAGTACCAGAACTTCCACGTTGCCATCCAACAAATCCTGTGCAGAAAAATTTTGGATCGGACTCTGATCATTCAAGGCATGTACCACTGTCCAGGACAAGGAAAAAAAACTAATTTTGTTGATTTCCAGGCCCAGCGGGTAGAACTTCCTGCTTAGCACACCGCTTTCTTCCCTTTGATTGATTACCAACAACAATTGCACTTCCGTTTCGATCAGTTCACTTTTGCTCTTGTTAGCCATTCGGAACATCAATCCTTGTCCATCCTTGTAAGGAGCCACCAACATATGTTCACTAAAAATAATTCTGGCTGCGGGTCTTGAAAAACGGCCATACAATAACCCGGTCATTAAGGCAAAAGCCAGCAATCCAAAAAAAGATTCAAGGGATGCAAGCAGACTGATTATGAACCCGTTAGGACTGATATGACCATACCCTACGGTGGTAAGCGTTTGACTGCTAAAAAAAAATGCCTGCATAAAATTGTGCAGGGCATCTCCTTTTTGGATGCCATTAAAATGCTCCACACCAATCAGGATATAAAGGCAGGAAAACAAAAGGTTCAACAACAGGAAAAATCCAAATATCAGGGCCAAAAAGCGGACCCATGGCATGGCTATGAGGTGATAATAGGTATTATCCCAGGAGCTTACCTGCTCTCTTTCTACATTAAAAGAGCCATCCGGGTTCATCAGCCTTGCATCCAATGCAAGGTTTTTCCCAAAACCCAGTTCACGTTCAAGTGGATTACTCTTAATTTTGCGGAGGAGTCTGCTGAAATTTCCGTTATTTTCTCTTTTGCGCTTCATTGCCATTTTTTTTCAGTGCTTTGGCCAAACAAAAGGCGAATCTTAAAGTTTAGAATATATGAAACGACGTGCCATAGTTTGGTTCCGGCATGACCTTAGACTGCATGATAACGAAGCGCTTGCCACAGCACTTCGGATGGCAGAAGAGGTTGTGCCTGTATATATTTTTGATGAAAGAGTTTTCCAGCGTACTACCCGGTTTGGATTTCGGAAAATCGGGGCTCACCGTACACAGTTTATATTGGAAAGTGTGGCCAATTTACGCGAAAATCTGGAAAAGATTGGCGGCAAATTGGTGATCAGGGTTGGGCGTCCTGAGCCAATTCTAACCGAAATGGCCCAACAACTCAAGGCCTCATGGGTGATATGCAACCGGGAACGCACGCATGAAGAGGTTTTAGTGCAGGATGGCCTGGAGCAAAAACTCTGGGGTATTGGTGTTGAACTTCTGTACACCCGTGGCAAAATGTTGTACCACACACAGGATCTTCCTGTACCGGTGCAACATACACCAGACATTTTTACGCAATTCAGAAAAGAAACGGAGCAAATCACTCCTGTGAGGGAGCCTTTACCTTCCCCCTCTGGTATGGCGCCGTTGCCGCCCGGAGTAGCAGACGGTGATATGCCAACCATGTCAGATTTTGGCTTTGAACCTATCCCTAAAGATCCAAGAGCGGTACTGGAGTTTAAAGGTGGTGAAACAGAAGGGCTGAAGCGTTTGCGTCATTATTTTTGGGAAAAAGATCAGGTTGCTCATTACAAAGAAACCAGAAATGGTTTGATAGGCGCAGACTATTCTTCCAAATTCTCACCCTGGCTTTCTCAGGGCTGCCTTTCTCCCAAAATGGTTTATCATGAGCTGAAAAGATATGAAAGGGAGCGGGTGAGCAATGAAAGCACTTATTGGTTGTTTTTTGAATTGCTCTGGCGGGATTTTTTCCGGCTCATGGGTAAAAAATATGGAAACAAAATTTTCCAAAAAGGAGGCGCTCAAGGAAAGGAATTGCGTCACTTGAAAAACAACCAGGAAATGTTCCAATTGTGGGCTGAAGGTAAAACCGGCGTTCCTTTCATTGATGCGAATATGCGGGAGCTGGCTGCAACGGGATGGATGAGCAATAGGGGCCGGCAAAACGTGGCCTCCTTTTTAGTGCGCGATCTGAAGGTGAATTGGCAAATGGGAGCCGAATTTTTTGAGAGTTTGTTGCTCGACTATGATCCATGCAGCAATTGGGGGAACTGGAATTATGTGGCCGGGGTTGGCAGCGATCCCAGAGAAGACCGCTATTTCAATATTCTTACTCAGGCCAAAAACTATGATGCACATGGCGATTATGTGCGCCTTTGGTGCCCGGAATTAAAGGATATCTCCAACGAAAAAATCCACCGCCCGGATCAGTTAAGCAATGCTGAAAGAAACGGTTACCCAAAGGCGATCGTCAAAATTGAAAAATGGGCGCAATAGAAAATGAGGGAATACGTGGTTAAAATGAATGAAGGGTCGACAAGTTATACGTCAACCCTCCATTCGTTTTATGATACTCAGCATTGAGAGCCTGTTGGCAATCGTGAGATCTTATTCCTACGTAATCAATAGTCCGTATCATCGGCTATATCACGCTCATCTTCATCATCACGACGACGGGTTACGATGATATGATCGTCTTCATCAGACTGACCATCATCCAGATCGTCATCATCCTCGCCGGCGCCATCAAATTCATCATCCACTTCTACATCCACCTCTGCGAGTTCTTCTTTGAGTTGACCATCATCATCAAAGTCATCATCGTCTTTAACGATGCGCTTTGCTTCCATGATCGTCATGCGGATCAGGTAGTAGGTATCATCCGTTTCAAAAGGAAGTGCAGACACTTTTTTACCGTCTTTATCATTGTAGGAGACAAGACTTTCTGCATATCCAGACGGATACTTTTGCTTTACAAGCCGAACGATCTCCTCCGGGAGAGCGTCATAATCTTTGACAACGCGTTTTTTAGCCAAGGTCAGGGTGTATTTTGGTTTGAGAAAACAGTGATAGCACACTGTGTTCCTGTGCGGCAAATTTATGGGCCAGTTTTTCAAACAGACAAATTTTTTTTTCAAATAAAAGATAAGGGGGCTATATTTTTACCATCAGGTTCCCGTTCGGCTGTTTTATCTTTGGCTCAAATAACATTCTGAGCTTCCATGCGCATTTTTATTGCTTTTTATGTGTACTTTTTTCTTGCGTTGGATCCATTGTTTGGACAGGCGAACTTAATCTTTGAGGACTTTAATACCTGCAGTTTGCCAGCCAACTGGGAAGTTTATCTTACCGGCAACCAAAATCCGGTTTGGTACGTAGGAGATGCCGTTCAAAACAACGATAACTTTGGTCAAAGCATGAACGGCTCCTGCTTTTTGTTCATTGATGACGATGCCACCGGTGATCAAACACCATCTTTTGTCATGGATATAGTTTCGCCGGTATTTGATGCAAGTCAGTATCCTACCATCGAACTCTCTGTAGATGTGCATTATCGGGATTGGAACGAAGCTGATGAAAGCTTTGACGTGATACTAAGCGATGGAAGCACTGAAACCTTGATCAGGCGATACAACCAATACCGCAGTACCGGATCGAATGTATACGATTACGAAACGCTTGTTTTCGATCTTGCCTTGCTTACGAAAAGTCCAACTGCCAGAATCATATTCCGCTATAACGATGCCGGAGGATTCAATTGGTGGGCAGGAATCGACAATTTTTCTGTCACCGGAAAGGGGCAGGGTACTAACGTTATTGCGGAATCCTTTAACGGATGTGAAAAACCTGGCGGTTGGGAAACGGAGGTTCTTACCGGAAATGATGATTGGACATTCGGATTAATCACAGAAGGCGCCGCACTTGGTGGTGGCAATTCTATGGATGGCAGTTGTTTTGTATTTTTTGATGATGATTTTCTAGGTGTGAACGCGCCATATTCTGTTGCCCGGTTAATTTCTCCATGGTTCGACGGATCTCAATTCAGTACTTTCACGGTTGATTTTGACGTAATTCTCCGGTATTACAAAGAAAAAATTGCGGTGATTGTACAACACCAGGATGGTCAGGAGTTTATCGTCAGGGAGTCGCAGGGAAATGTTGGAGGCCCCTATTTTCACCAATACGTACATGCTCAACTTGACCTGTCGCCATATCGTTCCAAACAAATGCGTGTCATTTTTGAATATGATGACGGGCAGGATTTTGGTTGGTGGGCCGGTTTGGACAATATCAAAATCACCGGCAACGGAACATCCTCAGATGTTTGTTTAAATGCCAGAACCTTGCTAACCGGGCAGAACTGTTTGGAAGAAAACAACCTGAATGCTTTACTCGATGGCCCGGCATCCGGTTGTGCGGCCAGAAGTACCGGCGGATTATGGTATACCTGGACCGCCGATTTTACAGGCACTGCTCAATTTGTTTCCAATGCCAGGTTTAATGATGTGGTAGATATTTTCACCGGCAACTGTTCATCCCTGCAGCCATTATTTTGCAACAACCGGGATGAGCATGGATTCACCGGTGAAAGCACTTATTTTCAGGTAACGAGCGGCAATGTTTATCTAATCCGGGTAAGTGGCATAGAAGGGATGTTTGGCAATCCAAGAGGAATGATGTGTGTGCAGGTGAATCAAGTGGGGCAAATGCCGCAGCCACCGGCAAACGACGATTGTTTGCAAGCTCAAGCCATTATTCCGGGGAACCCCTGCGATGCAACTTCTAACCTATTTGCGGAAACATCCCCTACCCTGCCCAGCCACAATCAGCTTGCCCGTCACGATCTGTGGTATCAGTTTACCGCCCCTGGCCTATTGACGGAGGAATATCTGGAGTTTCAAACCAAGGCCAATTTTTCTGATATCATTACCCTTTATACGGGAGGATGTGATCAGTTAAGCGAAATAGCTACCAACCACAAAGGACAGAACCTTATTTGCAACAATCTTGTACCTGGTCAATCCTACTGGGTCCAGGTGTCCGGCACTTTTGCAACCATAGAAGGCAGTATTTGCCCATCGCTGATCCAAAAAACGCAGACTAGCCCACCTAATGGCCTATGCCAGGATGCTTTAGCGTTAACAGTTGGCGGAGGCTGCACATCGGGGTCTAGTATTGGAGCCGGGTTTTCTGGCATCAGGCCACCTTGTGTACCATATCTCGCCCATGATGTTTGGTATAGCTTTACAGCACCTGCCTCCGGATCTATTCGAATCAATACTGGCGCCGATTTTCCACATGTATTAGCCCTTTGGAAAGGAGCATGTAATAATCTAACCAATATACGGTGTGAAGTAAATCCACTTCGCTGTGATGGCTTTATTACGCTGGGGGCCCTCTCTGCCGGAGATACTTATTATATTCAAATAGGTTCTTTGGTGAGCACTGCCGGTACTCAGGCAGGTACTTTTTGTGTTCAATTGATAGATGGATCCCAAAATCCTCCCTTTGTGCCAATGGATCTTCAGGTAACGGAAAAATGTATCAGCACCAATGTTACCAAATTGAAAGTTGAAGTCTCCGGAGGTATCAGTCCTTATCAGATTATTGGCAACCAGAACGGAGATATTTTGGCATCTGGCGAATCTTATCTGGTAGCAGTTATGGACCAGTTAGGCTGTGTTCGCGCATTAGAAGGTCTTACGGAAGATTGCGAGGCTCAGGATTGTGCCATCACCGGCACTTTAACCGGTGTACCACCCAGTTGTTATAATGGTAACAATGGCACCCTTTCTACGATGGTAACAGGGGGAACACCACCCTATACTTACCTGTGGTCAAATGGGGCAACTGCTGCAGATGTGAACAATTTGACGCCTGGCACCTACTCTGCCACGGTTACAGATGCAGTAGAGTGCGAATTGGTGTTAAACGCTACAATTACCAATCCGCTCGTTATTACAGCCGTACCAACCAGCATTGAGCAGCCTCATCCGGGAATGTCTGACGGCGCCATATATGTTGATGTAGCTGGCGGTACAGGAATATATCAATACACCTGGTTGAAGAATAACATTACGGTGGCGACTTCGGAAGACCTTACCGGAGCTGCTGCAGGTGATTATACCCTGATTATCACCGACAATAATGGATGCACATCCAGTTATGATTTTACATTGACCGAAACCGTTTCCAATAAAGAAGTAACTGAAGGCTTCTTCACCGAGGTATTCCCTAACCCGGCTAACGAAAAAGCATGGCTTGCGGTATCCTTTCCCAAACCTCAAACCTTACATCTCAGCCTTTGGGATGCAAATGGTAGAGCTATTCATACCTGGACTGTTCGCAATGCCATAGAACAGAATATTCCGCTGGATCTAAAGAACCTCCCGGCCGGAAGTTATCAGTTGCGCATCCGAACGGCACAAGGACTTGCTGTGGAGACCATTGTGAAAAGGTAAAGAGTACATGATTGAAGAGTACATGATTGAAGATGTGGCGCGTTGAGCTTGGAATTTTTACGGGCCAAAGGCCCTAAAGGAATGCCAAGCCGAACGACCTCCCTCTTCACTCATGTACTCTTCACTCATGTACTCCTTACTGTTTTACATCGCCGTAAATAACTTTCATTTTCATATTGTAGAACATAAATGAAAGCAGATCTGCGGATTCTTCAATCAATTTGGAGGTTGGTTTTCCTGCCCCATGACCGGCGCTGGTTTCGATACGGATAAGGGTTGGATTGGAACCTTGTTGATTTTCCTGCAAGGCAGCCGCAAATTTAAAGGAGTGTGCCGGCACCACCCGATCGTCGTGGTCAGCGGTTGTTACCATGGTAGCCGGATAGGCTGTTTTCTTGATGTTATGCAGTGGTGAGTATTTCAACAAGCATGGGAATTCCTCAGGATTATCAGAACGGCCATAATCTGTAGCCCAGGCATAGCCGATGGTAAACTGGTGGTATCGGAGCATATCCAGCACTCCAACAGCAGGGAAACAAACACCGAAGAGATCCGGGCGCTGGGTCATACAGGCGCCCACGAGCAACCCGCCGTTTGAGCCACCCTGAATAGCCAACCGTGCCGGAGAGGTATATTTCTTTTCAATCAAATACTCTGCTGCTGCTATAAAATCGTCAAACACATTTTGTTTTTGGCATTTGGTGCCTGCCTTGTGCCATTTTTCCCCGAATTCTCCACCACCACGCAAGTTAGCTACTACATAAATGCCATTATTTTCCAACAATGCAGCCCTGGAGGCACTGAATGTTGGCGTAAGGCTGATGTTAAATCCACCATAACCGTAAAGCAGGGTTGGATTCTGACCATCGTAGGCAATGTTCTTTTTACGGGTAATAAACATAGGCACCTTGGTACCATCCTTACTGGTGTACCAAACTTGTTCCGTAGTGAACAAATCCGGGTTGAAATCAAGTTTGGGCGCCTTGAAGACCTTTATTTCCAGGCTATTCATATCCAGGCTGTAAATAGTTCCGGGACGCAGGAAAGAGGTAAACGAGAAAAAGGCCATTTGTTCGGCTGGTTTACCGCTCAAACCGCCTACCGTTCCAATTTCCGGAAGTTTCACTTCCTGAATTGGTTTTCCACCCAGATCAAATACCCGTAAACTGCTGGAAGCATTGTGCAAATAAGTGCAAACAATTTTGCCGCCACAAATAGACGCGCCTTGTAATACATCTGCAGGATCTTCCGGAATCAGGGTTTCCCAGGCTGCCGGTTCCGGCTTCTTTGGATTGACCAAAATGAGGCGCTGGTTTGGGGCGCCATCATTAGTGAGAATCAACAACTTATCTCCAATGTTATCCACCACGGAGAAATCTTTTTCATAGGTGGTCACAATCGGAACAAAGTTTTTATCACCGGCACTTAAATCCTTCACAAACAAGGCATTGCCACTGGTGCTTTCCCATCCGGAAACCGTCAGGAATCGCTCATCATCTGTAGTACCACCTCCAAAAGAACGATCTGGGTGCGCCTTATCGGAATACACGAGCTGATCCTCTGATTGGGACTTTCCCAAGGTGTGGTAATATACTGCCCCGAATTTATTGGCAGCCTTAAGTTCGTCACCCTTTTTGGGTTCCGGGAAACGAGTGTAGTAAAACCCATTACCCTGCCAGGAAATGCCACTAAACTTCACCCATTGAATTTTATCCTCCAGCATCTGGCCGGTTTGCAGGTCTTTGACAACAATCGTTCGCCAGTCTGAACCACCAACAGAAGTGGAATAGGCAAGGTATCGACCATCTTTGGAAAAATCCAGCTCTCCCAGAGACGTGGTGCCATCTTCGCTGAACTTATTGGGATCCAGGACCATTTCTGCCTGACTGTTCAGATTTTCCTGCACATACAACACACTTTGATTTTGGAGTCCGTCATTTTTGAAGAAATAGTATTTACCGCCCTCTTTAAAGGGTGGCGCGAATTTTTCAAAATTGAAGATCTGTTCCAGACGTTCCTTCACTTTGTTACGGAAAGGAATCTGACTCAAATAGCCGTTGGTAACAATGTTTTGTTTGGAAACCCAATCCTTGGTTTCTGCGCTTTGATCATCTTCCAGCCACCGATAGGGATCGGAAATGGTGGTGCCATGGTATAAATCTGACACGGAAGTATCCTTTTGTGTGGCCGGATAGGTTACCGGAATTTGAACAAAGTCCATAACTGGATTGGTTGGGGCATTTTCTCCGCCATTGCAGGCAAGGAGAAAGGTTAAACTGACTAGAAAGGCTGTGGTTAAATACTTCATAATTCTGTTGTTTTGAAAAATGCAGAGGCGAAAAACCGTAAAGCCCAATTACTTTTGCCCAAAAATAGACTAAATGCGCTCCCTAATAAGATTAAGCCTCATTGTTGGTCTTTTGTTGCTCCAATTCAACTCATACCATCTCCTTGCACAGAGCAGACCGGAAGAGCTACCTGTATTGGATAGCCTTCCTCTTTCAAGTCTTCAGTCGCTTTTCTCAGAACTGCTCCTAACCGCCATAGATATAGATAGCACTTTGAGATTGGAGGAAGACTTTACAGACAGTCTTCAGGGCTTGGCTATCCAACAATGGAGCCTGGCTAAAAAAGACTCTACAGTTGCGAAGGTTACAGTTGATTCTCTAGGCAAGGAAGCAAAGAGCGCAAAGGAGCGTTATAAGAAGGTCAGCACGCAAAGAACCAAAGCCAATAAATTACGGCAATGGATGGAAACAATATCCTTAGCCGATAGCGTTTCGGTGCGTAAAAACCTGCCAAAAGCGTGGAAACAAACAAGGCAATTATTTGATGAAATTTATCCCCCAATACCAGAACCAGCCAAAACGGCTCCGGCAATCGACGAAGTTGCAGAGGCCATTCCTGCCCCGGCTAAGGCACCGGCGCCTGCTTCCAATGTCTTGGTAAAACAAACAGCAAAGTATAATCCGGCCAGTGATGTGATGATGAATCCTCCCACGCCCCCTTGTCTTATTGCTTCTACCACCCGCGATGAATTTTCCGGAGAAATATCAAAAGAAATGACACGGAGTGAATGGTTCAGATATACCAATCCGGCGCTTAGGAACTATTTACAAGGCAAAACGCATGTGATCTGTGAAGCTGCGCTTGCGGTAACAGGTCAGAATGCAGCCTTGCTGCTTACCTTCACCATTCAGGATGCCAACGCGCGAAAAGCTTTTGGCCGGTTGGAACAAAACAGCTTGGCTATAATCAAGTTTCTGGACGGCAGTAGTTTTACGCTGCAAAATGCCGTGCCCGATGAAGGGGTGTACAATCCGGAAACAGAGATCATGACCTACCGTTCACAATATCCACTTAACCAGGAAGTTATGAAAAAAATACGGCGGAATGAACTGGACAAAATTCGCATTGCCTGGAGCAAAGGATATGAAGATTATGAGATCCAACAAGTAGATTTACTCATCCGGCAGGCAGCCTGTCTTTTTGGGAAATAATCCCATTATTCATCACATGACCATTCAACAAAACATCTCCCTGTTACCATTCAATACGTTTGGATTGGAGGCAAAGGCTGCTCATTTTGCTGAAATTAACAGCGTGAAAGATTTACGCTATTGTATTCGTAGCGGAATCCAGCCAATGTTGATTTTAGGTGGTGGCAGCAACATGTTGCTAACCGGGGATCAACGCGGTCTTGTGTTGAAAAACAATCTGACCGGAATCAATATCCTTCGAACCTTCAAAAACAAGGTTTGGGTGGAGGTTGGAGGCGGTGAGAACTGGCACCAATTTGTGTTATGGGCTGTTAAAAACGGCTTTGGAGGTGTGGAAAATCTGAGCCTGATTCCTGGCACGGTAGGAGCATCACCTATTCAGAATATCGGTGCATATGGCGTGGAGTTGAAGGATGTATTTGTACGGTTGAAAGCTGTATCCCTGGAAACAGGGAAAATGAAAACCTTCTCGCACCATGATTGCAGATTTGGTTATCGCGACAGCATTTTTAAACAGGAAGAAAAAGGGAAATGGTGCATCAGCTCAGTCATTTTTTCCCTTACAAAGGATAAACATCACCTGAACACCTCTTACGGCGATATTCAGAGAACGCTGGAAAACAACGGTGTTGCGTTGCCCGGGATTGCCGATATCAGCAGGGCTGTGATCCAAATTCGCTCCTCGAAATTACCTGATCCGGCTCAAATCGGGAACTGTGGTTCCTTTTTTAAAAATCCGGAAACTTCTCAACAGGTGCTACGGTCCATATTAGCCTACCATCCACAGGCGCCACATTACCCACTTGAAAATGGTCAGGTAAAAATTCCGGCAGGCTGGCTTATTGAGCAATGTGGTTGGAAAGGGAAACGAGTAGGCAATACCGGTTGTTATGAAAAACAAGCCCTGGTGCTGGTAAATTATGGCGGCGCTACAGGATCCGAGGTTAAGGCGCTTGCCCATTCCATCATTCAATCGGTTGAGCAAAAATTTAACATCAGGCTGGAACCGGAAGTCAATATCCTGTAAAACAAAAAGCCGCCCAGACTTTTCGTCTGGGCGGCTCACAACATAACCATGAAAACAATTAACCAATCAAATGTTAGCCCTTTCTGAATATGTTGTTTTCTAAAACCGTGCCAAAAAACACCTTGGTCAAAAAAAATCTAATCCGAAATGTGTTAAATTATTTTTGACCAGGCTTTACGGTTTTGACTTGCCTTATTTCTTAACGATTTTAGCGAGATAGGTTTTGTTGCCTGCACGCACTTTGGCAAAGTAAACTCCCGCTGGCTGTTTATCCAGGATCGCCATACCTCTTAAGGTCTGGTCCCAGCGCACAAGTCTGGTTTCTTGTACTTGTTTACCTTTTACATCCAGGATTTCACACACCACAAATTGCTCTCCATCCAATGCCGGGAGTTCCAGTTGGGCCAGGCCGGTGGTTGGATTGGGAGAAACCGTCATTCTGCGATTCACTTCCGGTTCTGAGGTACTTACCGTACACAAATCAACTTCTGACTGATAGCTGCAGTTGTTCGCATCAAGCGCATACACGAAGTAAATACCAATACCCAGATTAGAGAAAACCGGGTCTGCCTGAAAGTTGCTGCCATCCAGACTATACTGAAAAGGTGGCGTACCACCAACAGGATTCACAGTGATTTTGCCATTCTGAGGAGACGGGCATTCCACCGTGGCGGTGAACCCAAAATCAGCACATGCATTCTGGGCACAAAAATTACCCACCAGTTCAGAGCCAAAATTACCCCCGGAATAGGACCACAAAGAACCGCCAAACAAGTGATAAATATCAACGATACCACCATCCATACCGTTTCCACCGGAATCATACAGGTGAAAAGTATAGCATTTACCCTCCTTCAAACAAAACTCTTCGCCATAGAAACTGAAAGCATTGGGATAAGGGCCGCCAGATGCGACCACATTATTTTGATCGTCTTTCACTTGCCAGGTATTTTGCCATGGAGAGTCATTGGTACCGAAAAACATTTGAATTGGGAATCCATCTGCAATAATGGTAAAAGTGGTTGAGCCGTTGTCATTAGCAGGGAATTCATCTTCTCCCTGGTTCTGTACATTGGTAATATTCAGCTCAACCGTATTCTGACCAAATTGAACTGCCGGCGCAAACACCGTGTATTCAATCTGTTGATCAGGAGGCAAAAACATGTTAGCCGGAACCGTGGTTTGTGGCACACCGTTGACCACAATTTCAATTTCAAAAGTAAATTCTTCCCCAAGTCCATTATTGCGAATGGTAGCACCTAACAAGGAAAAAGACGGATCATTACATGCCTGTGTCGGACGAACACTCAGGAGTTCAAGGTCCCTATTAGCGCGATTTTTCACAACCACCGAGGTTGCATCATTTTCCGGCTTTTGATCGCCGGGTACGGTTGCCTTTAGGTCAAAGGTATAGGTGCCGCCCAGGGTGCTTAAATCCTCTGTAGTAGAAAAAGTATATTGCGTGGTAGCACCGGCATTCAGGGTGTTACTGAACGTTTCTGTTTTCCAGGTTCCACCATTCAATCGGTAAGAGAGTTCAATGCCTGTTTGTGGCGTTAAGCCAAAATTACGGAACCGGATAGTAACCGGTTCAGTGCTGGAAAGCCCCGGACCTGAAACCGGACTGGATAAACCAAATGCACCAAGGTCAACGTTCACCCGTGCAGGCGTACAAATATTATACAACTGTGGATCTGCATTGGCTTCAGTGGCTTCGACCAGCACATTTCCATAAATGTCCAACAATCTGAAATGCCCCTGCCAGTTAAAAGAATTTGCTTTCAGGTAGAACTTATAACAAGTAGCATCATCACTGCAGATGAGAGAAAAATTCTGACCGGCACTCAACTCTCCCAACGCAAGCAGTACATCTGTTTGGCTGCGCAATTCCCAGCCTAACACGCCACTGGTGGTTTCAGCTTCCGCGGTCAGGTAGGTACCATCCAGATTACCAATGAATTTAATGGCTGAAAGCGAATCGTTAGAGGTTCTTTCGTCTGGAACACCATTGGGATCAGTGGTGAAAATTTTTAAGCCGTTCAATCCATCTTTAATTCCGGTGGCGTGTAGATCAATGGTATCTCTTGCCCCTGGGGCGAGGTTACCCGTCCATTCATAAATATTAAATGGCTGGTTATTAATTCGCCAGTGGATTTTAGCACTGGTAAGTGGCAAACCAGATGCATTTCTAAAGATAATTCCGAAATCAGTTTCTGAACCGCACACCAAACCCGGAAGGTTGTAACGGCCAATGGGTGCTACGTCATTGGAGGTTAATTTTTGCACCAGCGTTTTCAGTGTATCATTTCTGGTGAACTGATCGGGTTGGTAATGGGTAATGATATTTACCCGGTAATCAAATCCAACCACCGACATATCTACTGTTGCAGCAAAAGTATAATCCAGACTTTGGCCTGGAGCAATCTGGCCCGGAACGCTTTCCGTAGCAATCAGGGTTCCATTCACCAGCAACGAAACGGAAAAATTCTCAGCGGTAACCAACCCTCCATTGAGGATTTTTACCTTTACTGATTCACCATTTGTGAGCAACGCAGATGATTGTGGGGAAAGCAATGCAATTGGCCTCAGATCAAAAGTATCCACCTGAAGTTTGAAAGCACCAATTTTTGTGCCCCAGTTAGCATTAGCTGGCTGATATTCCCCGGTAAACCAAAAGGTGCGGCCATCTTCCGGGTCCACGCTCATATTACTGTAATCGCCCCAACGATTGCCGTAGGTATGTGACTGAGCCCCAGGAGCAAGCGTATATTCTTCAACCGGCATTTCACCGATTGGGTCTGTAACCCTCCTTCCTGTAAGATACAGGCCAGGAAATACGGTAGGGCCCACGCCGGAATACCCTAATGCAATATTTCCTGCTTCATCTGTGCAAATGGTGCCCATGAATCGGTTGGTTTGTAAGTCCGGCGCATAGGTACCCTGCTGGTGAATCTGCCAGTTACCGGCTCCAACTTTTCGCAGTTCATACCAGCGTACGGCTGCGTCGCCGCCATCACCTACCTGGCTGGATACGTCAGAAACGTGGTTTAATACCACCGATTCATGTGTTCCAAAGTTGCGATAAGGGGCACGGTACATGATGATATTTTCCAAAGCTGTCAACCTTGGCGCCCCGGCATCCGGTTGTTCAATACAATCGAACAATCCGCCGCCAAAACACACCCGTGTTTCAAAGGGTGCAGGGAACACTTTTTCCGGCCCTGTGATACTACTGGCAGAGGCATTATCCCAGTCAACATTTACCTCCCATATTTGCAAATGATCTTGTCCGCCATCCCAGCCGTCATCGTACACCCTGAAAATATAACCGGGACTACCTGGAGGAGGTGGCGTGGCTCCTTCCCAATCGGCGCCGGTGGCCGGTTGGTAAGCAATAGCCTCGTAGTTAGGCATCACGAAACGGTACAGATCGAAGAACGGCTCTCCGTTCAGGATGGCTTCACGTTCCAGCGCATATCCGGAGCATTCGTTTCCACTGGTGATTTCGTTCACCGTGATGAAATAGGCATTGTTCCACACATAAAATTTCGGATAATCCCCAAAACCCTGCGTTTGAAAACGATAGGCTTTCCAGGATCCCGTAGGATCGCTATCGTCTGAAATAGCCAGCAACAATTCATTGGTAAACACCCCTTGTAATTCCATGATCAGCCAACGTTCGGCCTCATGATCGTACTGCACAATCGGATCACCGATGCTTCCGGTATTCACCTGACTCCAGATTCCTGAGCTAAGCGTTGGGCCATACACAGATTGCCCGGTAGTTTTATCCCATATCTGAATCCAGGAACCGCCGGCAGCATTGGTCATTTGCATGTAATGATTTTTGCCGATATCACCGGTTGGATCCGGAGGTGTAATCCCCCCTGGATCCCGCAACCCTTCAATATTGTGAATCATGGTTACCTCTGGCCCGCTTTCACGGTTATCCGCCTTAGGCGTGGCCAATGGATCGCCATTCTGTGGTTCTGAATCAGGATTATTGATTTTATTGGCAAAAAAGTAGTTCCGCTTTTGCGCCAGTTTGGCCGGAACTTCTGTTGGTACACCTGTTCTTTGCTTTAAGGATCGGAGGGCTGGAATTTCACCCAAAAACTCCCCCTTGGAAACAGCAGGAGGGTAGGCTTGGGGCGGATCATCCATCCGGATGGTCTTTTGAGCCGAAAGCAGATTAAGACAAGACCAGCACAGAATGAGAGCAAGGATTTGTTTCATGAAATTGTGTTGAATTTTGTTGATCAGGAGGCTTTCTCAAAAAGAATTTTCACCGCAGAGGCGGAGAGGCGCAGAGGTTTTGACAATCAATTGTTTACACCTCTCCACCTCTGCGGTAAAGTCTTCTGAGGCAGTCTCTATGGGTTTGACCCGCCAAATTAGGTTAAAACCAACGCTTCCGCATGGAAGAATTTTCAAATTGGACAACAGATGACGTAAGTTAATCTCCAAAGTGCTATTCCCGAGTGGGGAGAATACCTAATTCAGGGTATCCCTAGCAAAAAATATCTTTCGGTTTGCCGACATATTGAAACTTTCCAGTGTTCGGCAGTGGAAGGTTTGTTACGTTTGTCGTACCGCAGCAAATAACCTTAAACTTCTCTTTTTATGTTTCAATCAGCCTCCCGAATACTAATTTCGCTGGCACTACTATTTCATAGCATTCTGTTGTTCAGCCAGGATCCGGATTGTCCGGCTCCAACCTATTTTAAAACTATTGGCCAGGTAGACAGAACAGAATATGCTACAGCCATCACGAACTCACCTGATGGCCAATTATATGTAGCCGGAAGAAACAACAACCGGACCTATATTCAAAAAATCTCCCTTTCCGGTCAGGTAGTTTGGATGAGGGACTTTCAATTAAGCCCTTTTGAGCCAATTACTCCTGCCGAGATCCGGGTAGATTCAGACGGAATGATCATAGGATGTGGTACCCAGGAGCAGTTTGCCGGGGCTCGCCGCGGTTTTGTATTCAAATACGATCCCAGTACCAATGTAGTGTTATGGGCACATCCTGTTACCAGTAACAATCCTGTTTCCGGAGGCATTCTGGAAAATGGCGCTGGCGGAAATTATATCTATTATCAAAATCCACTCTACGGGAACGGAGCGTTTGATATCGAGATCTTAAACCTTGAGCGGGCCACCGGCAATGTGATCCCCGCATTTGCCCGTCGTTATGAGTATGTTTCTTCAGACCGCCTGACAAAAATCATTGAAGTTAATGGCTCGTTGTTCGGAATAGGTTGGAGCGAAGTAGATTCCCTGGCAACCAACAACCGCAGGGTGTTGTTAACCCGCTTGAACCCGGTGAATGGTGAGCCTATTTGGGCCCGCCTTGGCCATCTGGATTTTACCCAACAAGCAGATCTGTTCGGGCGGGATCTCCTTGCCGATGGAGATGCATTGATCTCCACCTTTATTGGGACAACCGCGGACTTCCCAAACAGCCCCCGCTTATTCCTGCAAAAAACGAATCTGGACGGAATCATTGAATGGGTTCGTTATTATAGTTTCTACTCTAGCGCCAACAAGTTGATAAGTGTTCCAGATGGATATATCGTTTATGGAAGTGAACTTGGGAATGTAAACATGGTAATGAAAACCAATAAGGCTGGAGAGGTTTTATGGACCAGGGCATTTAATGTTGGCCCTGCAGGCCTGCCGGATGAAGGAAACCTCTCTCCCAATTTGGGTGTCCTGGCTGCCGATTCACTTTATTTTGCCGGATATGCCACAACAGGCTTAGGCGATGCCTATTTATGGAAAATACTTACGGATGGAACCTTCGTGGATTCTTGCGGATTTTTAAGTTCAAAACAGGTTATCTCAACCCTGGTAATTAACCCTGGAAGTATCCCGGTTGATCTTCAACTGGCCATAAGCACCGCCGTATTCACCAATGTAACTCCTGTTCTGGCGGTTAATACGCTATCAGAAAAACAAGTTTGTCCGGATTGTACCATCCCTGACCCATGCCCTGAAGACAATGACTTTGCGGTAACATTCACTGGCCTGGATTGTGGATTGGGAAAAATACAAGTGGAACTCAGCTATTGTGATTTTGACGACGGGTTGTTGCCAGATAATCTCTCGCTGAGTATCTATAACGGCAACCCTTTTACAGAACCTGCTGATCGCATATACACCTTTGCACATGATTCAACCTCCTTTAGCCTGATTCAGAATTGCGCTCCAGCCTTGTTGATAGATATAACATCGCTTCTTGGTGCAGCTAATGTGGAGGATGGTGATGTTCTATACATCGTGGTTAATGATCCTGGCGGAACCAATACACCATTTTCTTTGAATGACTTCCCGTTGTCAGACCTGGCGGAATGTGATTACAGCAATAATCTGGATAGTTTTACCATCAATCTGCCAACTTCCCCCACCCTTACTTTAGGTACAGACAAAGTCATTTGCGCCAACCAGTCCGTTACGCTGGATGCAGGCCCTGGGTTTTACCGATACCAATGGTCAAATGGGGCAACTACCCAAACCACCACAGTGAGTTCAGGGGGCAACTTTCGTATCACGGTTACCGATGATTGCGGCTTCCGGCAATTTGACACCATTCTGGTTCAGGTAAATCAATTATCCCTGATTCAGGATTCAGGTTCATTCTGCCCGGGAAAATCCGTAACCGTTCGTGGTTTTACGTTCAACCAGTCCGGAACGTATCAAAGAACGCTTATCGGACAAAACGGAGCATGCGATACGATCGCAAACATTACCATTACCCAACTGCCCTACCAGGAAAAGATCATAAATATCTTCTTCTGCCCATTCACTACTGTTACCGTCAACGGACAGGTTTACGAGGATTCTGGTCTGGTGCGCGACACCGTTCCATCCAGTACCGCATGTGATACAATTATTTTCTATTTCCTGAACCAATTGCCTTTGCCTTTCCGCACCTTCAACCTTAGCTTCTGCCCGGGAGACTCGGTTACCTTTAACGGGAACGTATATTATCAGCCCACCAACTTTACCGATACACTGCAAAGCTCTGGTTTTGGCTGCGATACTATTGCGTTTGTCAATATCAGTTTACTGCAAAATGTGGTAGTTACCGACACCCTTCGGTTTTGCCCTGGAAATGCAGTAGTGATTGCCGGTCAAACCTATACTCAACCGGGCGTAGTCCAGGCTACTTTACAGGCAGCAACTGGTTGCGACACGCTGGCAACCTATCACCTGGAATGGCTTCCAGCCCCTACCCGCTCCGAAACGGTAGCCTTCTGTCCGGGTTCATCCGTAACCATCAATGGGCAAAGTTATACGCAACCCGGCACGGTGTTGGTGACCATACCCGGA
>JBIKUE010000161.1:0-9019 GCA_044347755.1 Saprospiraceae bacterium | reverse complement strand
CCTTTTTAAGCCTTTTTGAACCTCTCCTGAACCCTGGAGCGCCATGCTACAGAAAATTACAATTCGAAGCTGTAACTCAGTAAACACAAAAAAGGCCGACTCACAATGTTACTTATGAGACGGCCTCATCGTCCATCGTCTTCTATTCAATCTTCAACGTTTTCACCTCCCCGGTGGGAGTTACGAGCATAAATTCTTTTTTGACGACTGTTTTTTGCAGGGGGAGACGTTCTGGCAGGGTGAATCTAACCACCAGGTTGTAGGAAAATTGAACGGCGGGTTCCAGTATTTCAGGATTGATGACAATATCATAATCATTGGCTGGAACGGCATTGTAAAACCTTGAAGTGATTTTATCAGCGGTTTGGATTTTACTATTATCGTCGAAGTCGAGTTTTTGGGTACTGAAAGCCCGGTAGGTTTCATATCGGTTGATGGGGTAGGCTACCCAGGCATTTTCGGCGGTAACGGTATAGGCTGAATCCAGATCGATGCCGATGGTTTTATATTGTTTGACGATTTTTTGGAGGTAAGCAAAAGTAGTTTCCCGAAGTTGGGAATAGATGCCTTCGGCGTCTTTCACGAAATAGTCCACCTTTACAATGTCGTAAATCTCCTGAGCAGCAGCGGCGGTTACAATTCGTTCCAGTAAAGCCGGGTCAGTGTATCGGATATGCACGTTTTTCTGCATTTCAAAACCTTTTGGAATTTCCGTATAGGTTTTTTTGGAGAACAACTTTTTACTCACATCGTATTCATATTTGGGCAAAAAATTGACCATGTCTACATACACGTCGGCAGCGGGTATGCCCAGACCTGCAAGTGCGCCTATGAATCCACTTAAACGGGCATTCAGCAGGGCATTGGTTTCTTCTGCTGTTTTACCTGATTGATTCACGCTGAAAATAGCGGTATAAGTACCTGCCTTTTGGTTGGATAAGGTGTTAAGGGTGATTTCTACCTGATTGTCGCCAATAAAATGAGCCGCTTTTGGCACTCCCCGATACTGTGGGCTTGGAGCAATGTTCTGATAGGTTTGTTGTTGTTCTGCGTAGTTGCCCATAACCTGGGCCTGGAGTGAAAACGCAGCTAAAATCAGCAAGAGAGGTGTTGCAAAGTTTCGCATGGTAAATCTGAAAAGTTAGGATACTTAGTGTCGTTTTTGGGAAAACGATAATCCAGATATAAAATTGCTGTAAAACTTTCCCTGTGTGCTTTCGCCAGACCCATCTACTTTTGCAACCGAAACCAGCTTTTGGTTGTTTCACCAAACCTCAGCAACCCAAAATCTAGCGCATGTTTATAGAAGTTTTCAAAAGCAAGATTCACCGGGTTCGTGTTACACAGGCCGACCTTAATTACATTGGGAGTATCACCATTGATGAGGACCTGATGGATGCGGCCAACCTGATTGAAGGCGAAAAAGTTCAGATTGTCAACAACAACAATGGTGAACGTTTTGAAACTTATACCATCCGCGGCGAGCGCGGAAGCGGGGTTATTTGCCTTAACGGCGCAGCGGCCCGAAGGGTTCAGGTAGGAGATATTGTGATTATCATTGCTTACGCATACATGACGCCGGAAGAGGCCAAAAACTTCCGTGGAGTCGCTATTTTTCCAGACGAAAATAACAGATTGGTTAAAGGTGGATAGGGTTTAAGGGCTACAGGCGGCATATCATACATCCTGAATGTGACGTCAAAATTCTTTTGAAAATCCTGTTGCTAAAAAACAATTTCATTTTACTAAACAATGTTTAGTAACTTTGCGATGTTTAGTGAATTTACTATGAGTATAGCTGAAAGAAAAGAAAGAGAAAAAGCTGAGATGCGTTCACTTATTTTAAGTGCAGCGCACCATATTTTTAAGGAAAAGGGGTACGATGGACTAAATATTCGGAGCATTGCAGAACGAATTGAGTACAGTCCCGCTACCATTTATTTGTACTATAAGGATAAAAACGAGATTTTTTACGCCTTGCAATACGAAGCTGCTGCTGCTAAGCGGGATCACCTGATTTCTGCTGCTGCCATTGAAGACCCCTGGCAAAGGTTGATCGAGTTTGGCCGGCTCTATGTTGACTTCGGACTAAGGCACCCGGATTGGTACGACCTGTTATTTCTGACCCGTGCGCCCATGGAACACATTGAAAATCAGGAGTGCTGGACCCTTGGAATGGCTACGCACTCTTTTTTTACAGAGACTGTACAAGCTTGTGTGGATGCCCGGCATTTTAAAAGTACCGATACCCAAACAATTGCCTACACCCTTTGGTGTCATGCTCACGGACTGGTTTCGCTGTTCGTACGGGAACGCATGCGCATGTATCCCCCCGAAGTAAGAGAAGAACTTGCCAAAAAATCATTCGCCATGATGGTGAAAATGGCAGAAGGACTATAAACCCATAAACCCATAAACCCATAAACCCCATAATCCGACAACTCATCCCCCAAAATCAACCATTCACAGAATTTAACTTGAGCAGCCGGATCAGGCTGCCTTTTTTTGTGGAATAAATAAACACTGTTCAGTTTCTAAAAGATGTTTTGGTTGCTATGATTCAACACTGGTTTTTACACAAGCTGAAAATTGGCCTGATCTGCGGAATCGGGTTATACGCATCCGGTTTTGCTCAGGCACAATCGGCTATCCTGGAAAACTACATCCAGGAAGGCCTTCAGGCCAATCTTCAACTCAAGCAACAAGGATTAGACATCGCTCGTCAGCAGGAAGCCCTGCGTCAGTCGAAGTCGTTAGGAATGCCCAAGTTGACATTCGATGCCAATTATACCCTGGCAGCAGGCGGCCGAAGGATCGACTTCCCGATCGGGGATTTACTAAATGATGTATACGGTAATCTGAACGCACTCAATGCCGTGCCGGGGAACCTTCCCCCTGGTGTGATTCCAGGTGTTTTCCCAGCTCTGGAAAATCAGCAAATTCAGTTCCTTCCCAATAATTTCCACGAGACTAAAGTCTCCTTTGCCTACCCGGTTTTTAACTCAGACCTGAAGTACAACCGGCAAATACAACAGCATTTGCTCGACAGTAAAACGGCAGAAAAAGCTGCCGGAACACACGAACTGAAATACCAGATCACGGAGGCATACCTACAATACCTGCGTACTCTGGAAGCGGAGAAAATCTGGCAAAACACCCGCACTGTGCTTGCAGAATTACGCCGATTTAATGAAAGCCTGGTCAAAAACAATGTGGCAACGCGCGACATCGTAGCGACTGCAGATTATGAATTGAGCAAAACAGACAACGAAATATTTAAACTCAAAAGGCAGCAGGAAAATGTGCAGGCGTATTTCAATTTTCTGCTCCAAAAGGATCTGGAAGCTCCTATTACTATTGATTCCGCTCTTCTAAAATCTACATTACCTGCATATCAGCCTGATGCACTGCTGGAGCAATGCCTGGATACCCGGAATGAACTGGATGCGCTCAAATCGGGTCAGCTAGCAGCTGAAACAGACATTCGACGGAATGCAGCAAACATGAAACTTCCGGATTTTTATCTCGGCGGTTCCGTCGGTTTCCAGGGTTTTGGGTACACCTTCAGCAAGGAACAAGCTTATGTACTGGCTCAGGTGGGTGTATCATACGACCTGTTCGACGGTGGAATGCGAAGCAGCAAAACGCAGGAGGCCCGGTTAAAAGCTGAAATGCTTCGTGCCCAAACCGAACAGGTGGAACAACAGATTGCGCTTCAGGTTACAGCCGCATGGCACGATCTGGAAGCCGCAGAAAACGCTTTTCAGTCCAGCCAAACAGCCTTGCGTGCAGCCGAGGAAACCTATCGGATCGTCAATAATAAATACCGTGCTGGTCAAGCCCTTTTGCTCGAATATCTGGACGCTCAAAACCGGGTCACAACTGCCCGCTTGCAACAAGTGCTGGCCTGGTCTGAAGTATTGTTGAAAGAAGCAGCACTGAAAAAAGCGGCCGGAATCTAAAATCGTTAACCATATCACCCAATCACAAGCACAATACCCTCAATATGAAATCTTTATCCTTGAAAGAATTGGCAATTCCAACAGCACTGGTGCTCTTTTCTATATCTGGTCTGTGCTTCCTTTGGGGTGGTTGCGGAGAGGCAGCCCCCATACAAACAAATGCTTCGGCACAACTGACCGACGAACGCATTCCGGTGCATACCATATCTGTTCAGCAAAAAAGTGTTGCACTTCCCATCATTGCCAGCGGGATCCTAACCTCCTCTGCAGAACAGCGGCTTTCCTTTAAAATTGGAGGTGTGATACGGAAAATTTACGTGGATGAAGGCGATATGGTGCGTCCTGGCCAACTGCTTGCTATCCTTGATAAAACCGAAATTGACGCTCAGGTTGCACAGGCACAGCAAGGTCTTTCCAAAGCAGAACGAGATCTGGCACGGGTGGAAGGGCTTTATCGCGACAGCAGTGCTACCCTGGAAATACTACAAAATGCCACCACGGGAAGGGATGTTGCCAAAGAAACAGCCAAGATTGCTTCCTTCAACCAACAGTATGCTGAAATACGTGCCACTCGTGCCGGCAAAATCATCAAAAAACTGGCTAATGAAGGAGAGATTACCGGTCCGGGCATGCCGCTTTTTGTTTTGTTTGAAACCGGCGTGAATGATTGGGTAGTACAAATGAACGTTAGCGACCGTGATTGGGCGCGCTTGAATCTGGGAATGCCGGCCACGGTGTTTATGGATGCGTATGAAGGAACCACGTTCAATGGGAAGGTCTCAGACCTTGCACCCGCTGCTGATCCTTTAAGCGGATTATATCCGGTTGAAATCCGAATTCAGCCGCAAGGAAAACGTTTTGCGCCGGGCCTTTTTGCCACCGTTGAGGTGAAATCGTCCCAGACAAGGACCTACACAACTATTCCCATTGAATCCCTTGTAGAGGGTAATGGTCAGGAGGCTTTTGTTTTTGCCTTGCAGGCTGACAGTGAAAGTGTGAAAAAAATGCCGGTTAAAGTAGCCTTTATGGAAGGCAACCAGGCAGTGATCGCTTCTGGCCTGGAAGGTGTGAAAGAAGTCATTACCAGTGGTGCGCCATATTTGAACGAGAAGAAAAAAGTGCGGAAAATGTGAGTTAGCGTACTTCCTCCATTTCCCAAAGATTACGTTGCTCCTCTAACATATTGAAAAAATTCCCATAACCCGGTCTATACATGATTGGGTCAGATTACTCCATAAAATAGCCTTTAGTGGCTAACGCAGGCTTATGAAAATCGCCGAATTCTCCGTCAAGAACTCCCAGTTCACCTTCATCATATTTTGCTTTGTCATGGCCCTTGGTTTGGGATCCATGTTTAATATGCCACGTGCGGAAGACCCCAAGTTTGCACCGCCAGGTTTTAATGTCATCGTGGTTTATCCAGGCGCTGGTCCGGCTGAAATTGAAAACAAGATCACGGATAAGATGGAGGCAAAACTGGGCGCCCTGGAAAACATTGATCGTATGCGATCGCTTTCGTTCAATGGTGTCATGATCCTAACTATTGAGTTTAAACATGGGGAAGACGCTGATAAAAAATACGATGAAGTAATCAGAGAAGTTAATGCTGCCCGTCCTGAGTTGCCCGACGATATCTACCGGCTTCAGGTGCAAAGGTTTTCCTCTTCAGATGTGGCCATTTTACAAGGCGCCATCATCTCGGAAAACGCGTCCTGGTCAGAATTGCGCAAGGAAGCAGAAAAGCTCGAAGAAAGTTTGGAGAAAATTCCCGGCATAAAGGCTGCCGATACCTGGGGTTTCCCCAAACGCGAACTGCGCATTGCCCTTAACCTGCCCAAAATGGCCGCCGAAAACATTCCGGTTAGCCGGGTATTGGGCGCTCTGCAAAGTGAAAATGTAAGTATTCCGGGTGGATCAGTTTCATCAGGGAATCGCACATTTAACGTGGAAACCAGCGGCAATTACCAGAACATTGAGGAAGTGCGCAATACGCTGGTGAATGGTCAAAATGGGCGTATCCTTTACCTCCGTGATATTGCAGACGTGGATTGGGCATATGAAGAGAACAGGCATCTGGCGCGCATTAATGGCGCCAGATGCGTGTGGGTAACTGCCCGCATGAAAGATGAGCAAAATATTTCGGTTGTGGGAGAACAGGTGAATGAAAAAGTGGCCACCTGGCAGGCTGAATTGCCCAAAAACATGGACTATGCCCGGGTTTTTGATCAAAATGATTCAGTGAGCAAGCGTTTGGGCCGGTTTGCCAAAGATTTTGGCATTGCTATTCTATTGGTATTACTCACCCTTTTACCCCTTGGCTGGCGTGCTTCCCTGGTGGTGATGGTTTCCATTCCACTTAGTATCGCCATTGGATTGTTTGCTCTGGATCAGTTGGGGTATTCGTTAAATCAGCTGAGTATCGTGGGCTTAATCATTGCCCTGGGTATATTGGTCGACGACAGCATTGTAGTGGTTGAAAACATAGAACGATGGCTCAGAGAAGGTCATTCCCGAAAGGAAGCCGCCATTTTGGCAACCAAACAGATTGGTCTGGCGGTATTGGGTTGCACCGCCACCCTGGTGCTGGCGTTTTTGCCGCTGGTATTCCTGCCGGAAGCTTCCGGAGATTTTATTCGTTCCCTTCCTTTAACTGTGGTGTTGTGTGTACTGGCATCCTTGTTTGTATCACTCACGATCGTTCCTTTTTTAGGAAGCCGGATTCTTGCAGAACACCATGATCCTCGTGGTAATGTATTCCTGCGTGGATTGAAATGGCTTATATCAGGCACTTATGCACGGCTTTTGCATAAGTCTTTGGCCTATCCCAAAACCTCTATGATTGTTGCGGCAGGTATTTTCATCGGGGTGTTAAGTCTGGCTGGCAAGGCTGGATTTGCGGTATTCCCGGCCAGTGAACGGCCGATGTTTTATATTGATGTGGATGCATCGGTTGGGACCAATCTGGAACAAACCAATCGTATTACACGTATGGTAGATTCTGTGTTGCAGGAATACGTGGCGCCGGAATATCGAAATCATTATTTGTTGCCGGATACTGTTTTGCCCATTTCCAAATATAAGGGTGGCAAAGCACAAATAACCTGGTATGCTACCAATGTTGGCAGGGGTAATCCGCGTATATACTACAACGTAATCCGTGAGGTAGAAGCCTTTGACTATGCCCAGATTTTTGTGCAATTACAGGAAAAAACGCCGCCTCCGGTCAAGATTGCAATGATCGATGAGCTCAGAGAAAAACTGAAAAACGTACCCGGCGCTGTGATTAATGTGAAAGACTTTGAGCAAGGTCCACCCATTGAGGCGCCAATTGCTATCCGTGTGTTTGGCGAAAATCTTGACACACTGCGTAACATTGCTGCTAACGTTGAACGGCTCCTGAATAATACTGAAGGCACCCTTTATATCGACAATCCTATCGCGACGGTTAAAACTGACCTTAAGATTCGGATCAACAAAGAAAAGGCTGCTGCTATGGGTATTCCCATTGCTGAAATAGATCGAATGGTTCGTCTGGCCATTGCAGGTTTGCCAGTAGGGTCCTTCACAGCTGAACAGGATGGAGAAGAGCATAATCTTGTGGTAACCGTGCCTAAAAGCGGCGCTACCGCTACGCTGGATGTGCTCAAACAATTGTATGTGAACAATATTCCGGGTACAGCCATTCCACTCAGTCAGGTAGCTCAAACAGAATTTGAACCCTCGCCAAATTACATCCAGCACTACGATAAAGAAAGATTTACGGCAGTAACAGCCTTTGTGAAAACTGGATTCCGCTCTGCGGAACTCAATCGCGATCTGGGTAAAAAAATGGCTGAAATGGCTATGCCTGAAGGGTATTCCTACAAAATGGCTGGAGAAGTGGAAAGTGCAGAACGTTCCTTCGGTGGTCTTGGTCCGATCATATTGCTCACGGTATTCGGGTTGCTGGCCGTGTTGATCCTGGAATTCCGCACTTTCAGGAGCACCATCATCGTGTTGTCGGTGATTCCGCTCGGCATCATCGGCGCCATTCTGATGCTGCTGGCTACAGGCTATCCATTCTCTTTCACAGTAGTTGTAGGACTGATTGCGCTCATGGGGATAGAGGTGAAAAACTCTATTTTGCTGGTAGACTTCACCAATCAACTCAGAGAAGAGGGTCGCTCGCTGGATGATGCCATTCAGGAGGCCGGTGAAATTCGATTTGTACCCATCCTGCTTACCTCACTCACCGCGATTGGTGGCCTATTGCCTATTGCCATTGAAGAAAACCCACTGTATTCGCCCCTGGCCTATGTACTCATTGGTGGATTGATCTCCAGTACCTTGCTTTCCAGGATAGTTACACCAGTCCTCTACAAAATGCTGGCACCGAAGATTTAGTGTTTGAGTTTATAAGTGTTTGAGTGTTTGGGTTGAGGAGTGTTTGAGTTGGCGTTGGGCTGGGTAGTCTACGGGGCAACTCAAACACTCCCCAACCCAAACACTCAAACACTAAAAAATGGAAGTTGGAGGTCTTTTTCCGAGACTAATACTTTTGAAAGGTCAAATTCCCAATCGATGTTCAGAACAGGATCATCAAAGCGGATGCCGCCTTCGTGCGCTTTAGAGTAGAAGTTGTCGCATTTGTATACAAATTCGGCGGTATCGGTCAATACCACGTAGCCATGTGCAAAACCTCTGGGTACCAATAACTGACGTTTGTTGGCTGCGCTAAGTCGAATACTAAACCACTGGCCAAGGGTTGGGGAGCCTTCCCGTAAATCCACCGCAACGTCCAGCACTTCTCCTTCTACCACCCGCACCAGCTTAGCCTGTGCCATTTCTCCGGTTTGATAATGAAGGCCACGCAATACTCCCTTGGTGGAGCGCGCCTGATTGTCCTGCACAAACTCGTTCATCACACCAGCCTCTTCCCAGACCCGACGGTTGTAACTTTCAAAAAAATAACCCCGGTCATCCTGAAAAACAGCAGGTTCAAAAACCAATAAACCTGAAATGGGTGTGGTAATAAACGGCATTTGATGAGCAATGTATTAAGTTGGTGAGCATCCCTG
>JBIKUE010000053.1:0-33062 GCA_044347755.1 Saprospiraceae bacterium | reverse complement strand
ACGGCGGCTATTCTTTTGCAAGAATAGCCGCCGTTTTTTTTTGTGCGCCCGGGTCAAAAACTCCTGATCACGTCCCAGGCAAAACGAGCCACAATTCCCGCTACCACAACCAAAAATACCCGACGGATAAATGCATTACCACGTAACACAGCCATCCGACTGCCGAGGTAAGAACCGGCTACATTGCAAACCATCATAGGCAAGGCCAGGTGAAAAAGCACCTGTTTATTGATCAAAAAGAATACAAGTGAGGATACATCCGCTATCACGTTTACGATTTTGGAAATGGCCGAAGAGCTCAAAAAGCTATATCCGATCACGCTCACAAATCCAAAAACCAGCAAACTCCCGGTGCCGGGCCCTACAAATCCATTGTAAAACCCCAATACCCCGCCAATGCCAGCTGCCCACCAATGTAATTTTTCAGGAGCTACTTTGAAATGCTCCGTATGGCCGAGATCTTTTTTTCGGTAAGTATATATCGCAATCAGAATGATCAGTACCAGAATGATTGGCTTAAGTACCGATGAAGGTAACAAGCTCTGCACTGTAGCGCCCAGATAAGACAATACTGCAGCAGCCAGACCGGCATACAACACTGTTTTCCACGGTATTTTAACACTGCGCGAATAATTCAGTGCGGCCACAGAAGTGCCTACGGCAGAAGCCAGCCGGTTGGTGCTGATGATATTGGGGACGCTCAATTGCGGATACAACACGAAAAAAGCCGGCACCTGTACCAGGCCACCGCCGCCCACAATACTGTCGATGAATCCGGCGAGAAACGCAAAGGCACAGAGCAAATAAAGTTCCATGGAAAAAGCAAAAGGTGCCGGCAAAAGTACCATCTAAGTACACCGGAATGGTATTCCGGTAAAACTTTTTGAACACCCTTATCTTGCCCGGAATACCATTCCGGGGTACTTGGAATACCATTCCGGCAAAAATTATTGAACACACTGGTCTTGCCCGGAATATCATTCCGGGATACGTTACAAATACCCCTTCGCCTGCAAGCGGAACAACTCGGCGTATTTTCCGCCTTTGGCAACGAGTTCTTCGTGTGTGCCCAGTTCAAGCAACTGACCGTGTTCCAGGAAAAGGATGCGGTCAGCCATACGCACGGTGCTGAAGCGGTGGGAAATGAGAACAGCTGCTTTACCTTTCATCAGTTCGGCAAAACGAACAAACACCTCGTGCTCCGCCCGGGCATCCAGCGCAGCTGTTGGCTCATCTAGGATGATCAGCTGGGCCTCGCGCATGTACGCGCGGGCGAGTGCCACTTTCTGCCATTGGCCGCCGCTAAGATCCACTCCACCGGCAAATCGTTTGCCGAGCATCTGGTCGTATTTTTTCGGCAAGGGTTCAATGACCGTATCTGCCAGACTCTTGTGCGCAGAATCTGTGATGCGTATATGGTTTTGCTGTTCTGTAATATTACCGATGGAGATATTTTCTCCGGCAGTAAACATAAACCGCACATAATCCTGAAAGATAACACCAATTTCCCGCCGCAAATCCTCCGGATCGTATTCACAAAGGTCCACGCCATCCAGCAAAATCCGTCCTTCCGTGGGCTCGTACAAATGCGCCAGGAGTTTGACGAGTGTGGTTTTGCCAGCGCCATTTTCACCCACCAAGGCCAGTTTTTCACCTGGGTTCAGGGTAAAACTGAGGTTCCGGAGCGCCCATACATCGGTGTCGGGATATTTGAATCCAACGTTTTCAAAAACAAAACCCTGACGAATAGGGCGCGGTATTTTTTTTCCGCCGGCATGACTGCCTGCGAGTGGCTTCAGTTCCAAAAAGTCAAACAAGTCCTGGAGGTACAGGGAGGTTTCTGCAATGCGTGAAAAGCGACTCATCACGCTCTGCAACAAACCCTGAAGCCTGCTGAAAGCGCCGGCAAGAAAGGTGAGCGTACCCACTGTTATCTGACCCATCACGGTTTGTCCGATCACAAAAACATAGGCTGCATAATAGGAAAGGGTACCTAAGGTAGAAAAAAAGGCACCCCAGGCAGCCCGCCGTAAGGCTAGTTTCTGGTTGACCAGGAAATAACGATCGGATATGGACTTGAACCGGTCGGCAATGAAATTTTCCAGTCCGAAAATCTTGATTTCCTTGGCTGTTTCGTTGCTGGCTCCAATGTAACGCAGGTAATCAATCTCACGCCGTTCAGGTGTCCAGGACCGGGAGAGCGAATAAGACTCCGCATTGAATTTAGTTTCACCGATAAAAGAAGGAATTACGGCAACCACCAGAATGATCAACAGCCAGGGGTTAAAGGCCACCAGGCCGGCTGCTAAAAAAGCAACAGTGATTAAATCCTGAGCCTGCGACAACACCATACTCATTAAGGCCGTTCTGCCGGCGGTTTGGGTACGGGCGCGTTCCAGTTTGTCGTAAAAATTGGCGTCTTCAAACTGATACAAATCCAGGGTGGCAGCATGCCGGATGATGCGCACTGAAGAGTCGTTATTCACCAGGTCACCCAGCAGGCTGTCTGTCAGAGTAATGGCCCTTCCCAGGAGGCTGGATATAACAGCAAGCGCCAATTCCGTCAATACCCAGGTCCAAAGAGCTACAGGAAGCAACCATTTTGTTGGTTGAGGGGACTGGATTTGCAGCAACACCCCGTCTACAATTTCCTTACCTACATATAGCATTGCGAGTGGAACAGCTGCCTGAACAAGTCGTAGCATAATATTCCATAGCGTCAGTGACGGACTTACTTCCCAGATCATGCGAAAGAACCTCGGAACGTTTCGCATGGAAGAGAACTGGCTGAAAAAGCCCGGTTTTTGTTTGGATGAAGTCATTTTTCCCTGTGGGTTAGCCATACGCACGGCACGGCGGTAATTTTTATCCCTAAGCATCTTCACTCATGTATTCATTACTCATGTATTCTCTCTGTCTCTGTATCTTGTTGCAAAAGTCGTTACCAAACTGGGTTTCCATGAAAAAGTTGCCAATTTTTCTATTTGTTTTTGGGTTTTGTGCTTCTTTAATGGCACAAACAGACACCACAGTCCTCAAACCACGTTGGGCGCTGGTAGCCGGATTGAATGCAAATCGTTCGATGCAATTTGGTATTTTTGAGGATGACCAATTTCCCGGGCCTGGTCTTGTATTAGGCCTTGAATATCATAAGCCTGTCCTGGAACAATGGTCCCTGCAGGCTTCAGCGAGATATTACTACCTTAGGTTCTCTGAAAACACTTATCAGCGCCTGTTGGATCCCGGTGGTATACCTTTACCTATCTTGATTTCCGAAAGGGTCGCTTACCAACGACATGCTATGTCTCTTACGGCCGGAGTACAAAAGATGGGTAAAACAAAAAGGCATGTCCAAAGGTTTTGGAGCGCAGGATTAGGCACCACCTGGATGAGCCAAAGCAGACTGGAAGATTCTTTCCTCACTTTAGGCGCAGGAATTGGCTGGATGTTTAAAACCGGAAGCAAACAAAAATGGTGGATACAGCCGCTTTTTCGCGGATTCTTCTGGGGAGCATCCAATCCACATGATGCCCACTTGATGGTGGCATTGGAAGCAGGTTTTTATTTGAATAAGTGAGCGTATGAGGCAAATGAGTATAAAAATGAATAAACAATGAAAATATTACATGTAACAATCCTTTTTGGCGCCATCCTTTTGTTTAATGCTTGTTCCGGGGCTAAAAACCTTGCAGACAACCCGGCAGCGCCCGGATTCAATGCAGCAGGTTCTGATGCCAGGGCTGTAGCCATAGCTGATGAAGTGATGCAAGCCATGGGTGGGCGAAAGGCATGGGATGAAACCCGCGGCTTGTCCTGGACTTTTTTCAACAGAAGAAAATTATCCTGGGACAAACACGCAGGCACCTGCCGGATTGAGTGGCTTACCAAAAAACAGGTCATAGAGGTAAATCTCAACAATGGTACCGGAACAGTGGTACTCAACGACGTGAACCAAACCCACCCGGACTCTCTGGCCAAATACCTCGATATCGGGAAGAAAGTATGGATCAACGATTCTTACTGGCTGGTGATGCCCTTCAAACTCAAGGATACAGGTGTAACCCTCAAATACCTGGGTGATGCCAAAACGGAAAGTGGAGAAGCATCTGATCTGCTTCAACTCACCTTTACCGGCGTGGGAGTTACCCCAGACAATAAATACCACGTTTGGGTAGATAAAAAATCCCGCCTGGTGACACAGTGGGCTTTTTTTGAAAAATTCACCGATGAAAAACCAGGACTCATGAATGCCTGGAGTGGATATATTAAAGTGGGAAAGATCCTGATCTCGACCGAAAGAGGAAGCCGGGGAAGCATGGCGCCGGTGGAAGTACAGGAGTGACGAGTACCTGGGATAGAGTACATGAGTGAAGAGGGAGGCGCGCTGGGCTTGGCATCCGCGGCTTCGCCCCTTTGCACACATGGGTTAAAAAATGCGCCCTAATAGGGCTAGGGCCATCGGCCTCGACGACAACTCAAGCCCAACGCGCGCCCCTCTTAAATCATGTACTCATGTACGCTTCATTCCTGTACTCTTTCTCAAGTACTCCATCCCAGGTACTCATTTCTACATCGGTTTCCCAATCATATTCTCCCGTTTTTTGCCCTGATCCCGGCGTATTTCCTGCAATAAGGATAATTGACGGGGCGACAACACTTCGTCGGGAACTTTTCGGTTGCCCATAAGGCTGTTGGCCCGGCAAGCCTGAAGCGTGGTCATGGGAATAAAGCGGTAGTCCGTTTGTGCCAGATAGTATTTAGGCTCACTATCCGTCCGGAAACCATCGTTTTTGGCACATGCCGTAAAGTTTTTGGGCCGGGTTTGGCGTTCCAATTCGGCTTTATTGGTAACGGCGGGGTCGAACCAAATCTTCACAACTTCTTTGCCATCCTGAAATCCGGGTTGGGTTTCTATAACGCCTGGCAAAGCTCCAAAAGCGCCTTCGCCGGTCCAGAAACAATACATGGAAAAGGTTGCTACCTGTAAACCCGCCTCCCGCGCCGCTAATTCTTCTTCCAGTAGTTCCAGATAACGTGGCGTTTCTGTCCCGATCAAATCTAAAGCCCTGCGCATGCCATTGACCAATGGCAACGACGACCGGAAGTTGGGCATTCTCAAAACAATATCCTGAAAATCCGACCGAACAATGCGTACCACCGGATTATTCCAGGAGGGTTCGCCGAATCGCTTTAAAGCCTCTGCATCTTTCCCTTCTTTGTTGTTGTAGATACACACCGGTACAAAATGAGTTTCGATGGCTTCAACAATCAATGGATGAGATAGGGTAGTGTTGCCATAACGGGTACAATTGGAACACCCCGGCACCTCCTGAAACAGGATCAAAATAGGCTTGCCGGTCTTTTTTGCCTCAGCCTGGCCGGCATCCAGATCCCGAATCCATTTTACCTTGCCTAATTCTTCAGGGTTTCCGGAAGCGGCTATTGCTGCAGTAGCCGGATTGAAATTTAATTCCACCGGCTTCGAAGGTTTTTTCAGGAGCAAAAAGGAGCCTGTAGCTATGCATAAACCGGTAACAGAGAGCGACCAAAAATATTTCATGACGATCAAATTGAACCTTTTGACGGATTTATGATTTAATGTTTTTTAAAAGTATTACTATCATATGGAACTGCTTACAAACCCTGACATTTGGATTGCGTTTTTAACCCTTTGCGCCCTTGAAATCGTACTTGGGATTGACAACATCATCTTTATCTCCATTCTAACCAGCCGTTTACGACAAGAAGAACAAGCCAAAGCCCGTCAAATTGGTTTAGCCCTAGCCATGATCATGCGCATTGGGCTGCTCTTTTCCATTTCCTGGTTGATGCAGCTCACAGCCCCATTATTCACTTTATCAGGACATGAAATCAGCGGACGCGATTTAATCCTGTTATTGGGAGGCTTGTTTCTGATGTACAAAAGTGTGAAAGAAATTCATGCCAAAGTAGAAGATGCCGGTAAACCTGCAGAAAATGTCCGCAAGCTGAGCTTTTCGTCAGTCATTACACAGATCATCATCATAGACATGGTATTTTCACTCGACTCTGTCATTACGGCAGTTGGTATGGTGGACCATATTGAAGTGATGATCGCGGCCGTAGTGGTATCGGTTGCCGTAATGATGCTTGCTGCAGCGCCAATCAGCAACTTTGTAAATCGTCACCCGGCGGTTAAAGTGTTGGCGCTGGCATTTTTGATCATGATCGGGGTGGCATTGATTGGGGAAGGCCTTGATTTTCACATTCCGAAAGGCTATATCTACTTTGCCATGGCTTTTTCTGTCGGGGTGGAATTCGTCAACATCCGAATCAAAAGTCGGACCTGATTCTGCTATTCAGGATAAAATACGATGCTTTGGTGGGTTGAAACCTTCCATTTTCGGCGAGTCGAACTACCTTTCGGCTCGCCGAAATTTTTCACCCATGCAATTTTTTTCTATTCGCTCCTTTATCTGGCTTCTGTTCCTGCCTTTGTCGCTGAACGCGCAAAAAAGCATCACACTCGAAGATTGTTTCTCTTTTTTTAAGTTCTATCCCCAATCGGGTACCAATTTTCAATACCTGAAAGACGGGGTTCATTTCGTGGAAGCTGATAGCGACGGAGAGCTTCATATCCGAGATGTGCGCAATGAGGAATTTGACTCCACTATTGTACTTGATCTCCCAGAGGCAGTGCAAGGTTTCGACCAGTTTGAATTCAGCGAGGATGAAACCAAACTGTTGTTGCGCACGGAAACAGAGCCGGTGTACCGGCATTCCGTTTTGGCCAAATATTATGTGTACAACCTGAAAACAAAAAAAGTTACCCCAATTGACGAGCAGGGAGCACAGCAGTTCACGGCCTTTTCTCCGGATGGGAATAAGGTTGCCTATGTGCTGGGCAACAATTTATATGTCAGGGATTTAATCAATCAAAACAGGGTTCAGATCACCTACGATGGAGAGATCAATAAAATCATCAATGGTCTGCCGGATTGGGTATATGAGGAAGAATTTAGTCCGGTAGATGGCAATGGCATGGTGGCCACCCGGTGGAGCCCTGATGGCAGTATGCTTGCTTACATTCGTTTTGATGAAAGCGCGGTGCCTGAAATGGGCTTAACCTGGTATGAGGGAGGTATGTATCCGCGCCGGAGCAAATTCAAATATCCAAAGGTTGGCGAGCCTAACTCCGTAGTAAGCGTACACATGTACGACTGGGTTCAGCGTAAAACGCTGGGTAGTTTGATGGGGTTGGAGAAGGATGATTATTGCCCGCGTCTTCACTGGACCCCTAACAATGAACTGGTGATGAGCCGTCTTAACCGGCGTCAGGACACCCTGGATCTGCTGCTCGCCAAACCAGAATGGGCTATTTATGATCTGGAAGAGAAAACCAGGTGGATTCCAACCCAATTATTGCTGGAAGAAACAGATAAGGCTTATGTAGATGTGGAATCAGACAATAAATTGATATTTCTAACAAAACAGCCTTATTTTTTATGGATGAGCGACCGCGATGGTTGGAATCATATTTACCGCATTCCCATGAACCGTGCCGCCGCCGAGATGCCGGTGTGCCTGACACCAGGTAATTTCGATGTGACCAGCTTTTATGGTGTCGATGAAGCAAACGATAAAGCCTACTTCCAGGCGGCTACGCCAACACCTATGGACCGCCAGATTTGGGAAGTAGACCTGAATGGAGGCGGTAACCGATTGCTCACTCCTCCTTCCGGCATACATACGGCCGATTTTAGTCCTACGTTCGACTACTTCACCCATACCTGGTCAAACGCCAATACGCCGCCGGTAGTGGCTATTTGCGACCGAAATGACGATACCCTGCGGGTGCTTACCAAAAATGACCGGGTGCGCAAACTCCGGCAGGAATATGGTTTTGTGCAAAAAGAATTTTTTCAGTTCCCACTGGCCGACGGCACCATGTTGAATGGCTGGATCATGCGCCCGGCAGTACTGGATTCAACGAAAAAATATCCCATTTTGTTCGACAATTATGGAGGACCCGGTTCGCAAACGGTTCAAAATCAATATGATGGGTATATGGGGAGCTGGCATCAGATGCTGGTGCAAAAAGGTTATGTTGTGGCCAGTGTTGACAACCGTGGTACCGGTGCTCGCGGGCGTGATTTCAAAAAATGTACCCAACTTCAATTAGGCAAATACGAGACCGAGGATCAGATAGCGGCCGCCAAATATCTCGGCTCACAGCCCTGGGCTGATCCGAACAGGATAGGCATCTGGGGCTGGAGTTTTGGCGGATACCTGAGTACCTCCTGCATCCTCAAAGGAGCCGATGTATTCAAAATGGCCATGGCGGTGGCGCCCGTTACCAATTGGAAATGGTACGATACCGCTTACACCGAGCGGTATATGCACACCACAACGGATAATTCGGCAGGATATGAGGAAAACGCACCCATCAATTTTGCCAAACTTCTGCGCGGCGACAACTACCTCATTTGTCATGGTATGGCCGACGATAATGTACATTGGCAGCAGGCAGTAGAAATGATCGATGCGCTGGTAAAGGAGAACAAAGCCTTCGAGACCTATTATTACCCCAATCGCAACCACGGGATTTACGGGGATAATGCCACCCGGCACCTGTTTACCAAGCTGACCAATTTCGTGATGGAGAAGTTGTAGAAGGGGTTTGAGGGGTTTGATTCTTTTGGAATTGATGGCCACCACACTTAACAGGTTGTGGGTTTCATATCCTTCATAGCTATCAGGTTAAGACTTAAATTAACCGGAATTCCGCTCTGCAGAACACTCACAATTAAACCCACCGGCACATCAAACCCTTCAAACCCCTCTAATCCCTTCCACCAGTTTCTCCGCCAGTCCATAAGACGTGCTGGACGATAGTCGTGCCCTGCGGAGCGTACCATCTATCTCACAGGCGGCAAAGGCGTGGTAATTGCCGGCGGCATCGCGCTCACAATAAGCGCCCAGCGGTAGTTGGCATCCACCGTCCATGAGTTGCAATACACGGCGTTCCACATTGGTACAGGACGATATTTCCGGGTGATGGATTTTTTGAAGAAGGAGTCGCGTGGCGGTGTCGTTGCGGTTGGTTTGCCAGGCCAGCACCCCTTGTGCGGGCGCGGGCACGAACTCACGCGCCGGGAGTTCCAGCACTTTCAGGTCGGAGGTGTCCAGCCCCAACCGGCCCACCCCGGCTGCGGCAAGGAAAATGGCATCAAAATCGCCGGCTCTAAGCTTTTCGAGTCGGGTGGGTACGTTGCCCCTGATGTCTTTGGATTGTACATCCGGCCGGAATGCCTTGAGCTGAGCTTTGCGGCGGTTGGCGGAGGTGCCTACTACAGCATTGGGTTTGAGCTTGAGCAATGCCTGATCCGTCCAGGCTTCCGGCCTGATAAGGAGCAGATCAGAAGGATTGTCCCGATAGGAAACAGCCGTAATCACCAGTCCTTCCGGCTGACTGGTAGGTAAGTCTTTCATGGAGTGCACGGCCAGGTCGATATCTCCGCGGAGCAGGGCATCTTCAATTTCTTTGGTGAAAAAACCTTTGCCTTCGAGTTTGTCGAAACTCAGATGTTGTACCAGATCGCCCTGGGTTTTGATGATCACGAGTTCACTTTCTACCCCTATTTTGGCTAATTCTGCCTGGGTGAATTCCGCTTGCCAAAGTGCAAGCTTGCTTCCGCGTGTGCCAATTTTAATCATGAGGCAAAGGTCGTAAATCCCGGGTAAAATGGAGGCTTGAATCCGATTTGTAGATGGTTTGCCAGGAAAAGTTGACAAAACTGGTTCTATATTTTGGATGAAGTGAATGCACTGTTTGGACGGTGGTTTCAGACCTATAAGGTTTTTGGAAACCTTATAGGTCTGAAACCAAAATGTCCAGTAGTGTGCAGTGATATAAAAACTATAACTTTGGTCTACCGCATAAAAGCTTGAAATATCAAACACCTGCCTGGAGAACACAAAAAGTCCGTTTCTTCCGGACTTTCGAGGACTCTCAAATTCAAGTAGAATCATTTTGAATCACATGACTCCCAACTTACAACGTATTTCCACCGCCCTTTGTGTGCTACTGGCCGCTTCGGCGGCTTATTTTCATGCCGGAGAAGCATTGTGGAATGATGAAATCTATACCCTTGAAAAGTTTGTCTTCAAAGGTATCGGTACAGTACTGACAGATTACCATGTACCAAATAATCATATTCTGTCCAATGTTTTTTATTGTTTTTGGACCACCATAACAGCGGTAGACAGCATTGGCGAGCTGCTGGAACATCCTTGGCTCATCCGTTTGATGCCCTTGGTTTTTTCTGCGATTACGCTTTGGCTGGTGTATCGTGCCGGCATTCAAATAGGAGGACATTCTGCCGGCTGGTTGTCTGTACTCATCCTGTTGTCAGGGGTGACGTTTCAGGCCTATGCCTTTCAGGTACGGGGTTATGCCTTGAGTATGACGGCGTCTACAGCTATATCGGCGTTGATATTGCAATGGGCTGCAGGAAAACCTTTGATGCGCTTGCAACAGCTAGGATTAGCACTATCCGTACTGGTTTTGTTGTACACCTTGCCTTCTAATCTCTATTTCTGGGCGGCAGCCATTGGTGGTTGCGTTATTACGCAGGCAGTTTTTTCACGCACCGAAGGAGTTAAATCGTTTTTACTGCTGATTGGCCTCCTGGGAACCGGGGCAGTTTTGGCATTTGTTGCTTATCTGCCCGTTATGGACCAAATGCAAAACAGCGACTATTTTGCAGCAGGGAAGTCATTTCAGGGCGAACATTTCCAGAAGTTTGGATTGGTGTTTTCGCATTTTTTTAGTGGGAGGTGGCTTCTGTTGCCGGTTTTAATTGCCGGCACATACTTAGGATGGCGGCAAGGGAATGTTCTGCGCAAGCAGTTGGGCTGGCTGTATTTGGTTTTATTACTTCCTTTTCTGTTTTCGGCGCTTCGGGGAGATCTGCCGCCCGAGCGGATCTATCTGGTTTTATTGCCCGTATTTTCATTACTGGTTGCCACATCTATACATGTTTCGTTCGGTCAGCTACAGGCATCCTACAGGACGCTCGCATACAGCCTGCTGCTTTTGTACAGCGCCTTTTCTTATGGTTTAGGTGTTTATCAGGTTCGAAAGTACCTGAGGGAAGGTTTGGACCAGGAAAACCATTTTTATCCAGGATTGAATCACAATTATTATCAGCATTATTTCAACCCTAATGCTGAATATGATCTTTTTCGAAAAAAATTCGGGACCAACCAACTGCTAATCCTGGAAAGTTCAGAACAACATGATATGCCGGTGTATTTGCAGCACAAACAGCAGGCTTTTGTGCCCTTAGACGCTATAGGATCGTATTTACAAAAGCGTCAGAAGATATACGTTTCCTCTAATTATGCCAAAGCATTTATGCGGGAAATGAGTAAAATGAAACCCTCCTGGAATTGCAGGTATATGCAAAACGAACCGCGCTTGCCCCGGATTATAGTTTGTGAACCAGTGGCAGGACAATAAAAAGAGGTCTGGAATATATTTAATTCCCCTTTGACGGCCGTTTAGGTAACGTCGGAAGGGTTTTAAACCCTTCCGACGTTTTTGAAGTCACGCCTGATCCACCAAACTCCTCAACTGCCCAAAGATCCGGTCAATGATACGTTTGTCCTCCGTGATAATTTTCACCTCGCCGCTCATTTCCTGGCGGAAAGGTATTTCTTTATGATTGCTGCTCCGCAAACGCTCGGGAAGTGTAAGATCAAGCAAATATATGGGTTCCTTCTCGTCTTTTTGTGGCAACAGAGAGATGCCGGCCACCCTGGCATCCAATACTCCGTATTCCTGTTCCGGATAACCGTCCAGCTTCAGCAATACTCGCTGACCCTGGGCTATTTTGGCTGCATCTATGGCAGGGAGGGTTACCTTGCCCACTAAATTGGAGGAGTCCTGGGTGTATTCCGGAACAATGGCTACCACTTCCTCTCCTGCATTCAGCGACTGCTGCGCACTCCAGATCCGGGTGAAGGAGGCCTGGCCGCTGATGGGCGCTATGACCAGATAGGTTTGTTTCCAGGTGGCAATGGCACTGGTGAGTTGCGCCAGTCCGGCAGCCACAGCTAAGTTTTTGGTATTATGGCTGTCGGATTTTCCTTGTTCGAGGTCGTGAATTTGCGCCTGTAATTGCCGGATTTGCAACTCCTGTTGAAAAAGGGCAGCGCGGGCAGTTTCTAATTGTCGCTGATGCCCGAGGAAAGCTATTTCTGCGGCTTCCAGTTCCTGATCGGGGCTGAGTTTTTCCTGGTGCAGTTGCTGTTGACGCCGGAAGGTCTTTTCCGCCAGGGCATAATCTTTTTCAAAAATGGCTATTTGATTGACCTGACTGCTCCGGATTTGCTCCAGGCCGAGTATCTGTCGTTCCAGGTATTTGATTTTTTCCGAAACGCCATTAAAAGCATCAAAATACTGCTTGTCTTTCCACAATTGCGCCAGGTTGGCGTAAGTGTTTTGCAGCTCGCCCAGTACCAGTTGTTCCGGCAGATCAGGTTGGGCTGCGGTATCGGAAAGCCATTGTTCCAAATGCAAAACATCCTGCCAGTTGGCGGTATTTTCCAGCACGGCTAATACCTGGCCTTTTTCCACCCCTTGTTTGTCCTGCACCAAAATTTCCTGTACCCGGCCGCCGGTTTTGGCCATCAATCGTATGGGCGGATTTTGGGTGGTGAGTACCACTTTGCCGGATACCGTATCCGGGTAATGAATCAGATAGCTCAGTACGAGCAAGAGGCTGAAGAGGCCCGTCATGACAGTAATGCCATAACGCATCATCCAGGAGGGCGGATTGCCCAGCAGGTACTGGATTTGCTCCCGCTCATTGAGGGCTATCCGGGCTTGTTCCGTTTGATCTTGGTGGGACATAATCTGGTTTCAGCTTGAATTCCGGCAGTACCTCGCGCATGCCGTAGTAATCAATAGCCTGCTGTTTGAGTGGGTGGGTGCTCCATTCTTCCCACTCGCAGGTGTAGGGGTTGTAGCCGCATTTGAGCGGCTTAAGTAGGGGTAGAACACGCTGCTTGATGCATCATTAATAATCATTGAATCAAGTAGCCATAAAACAGGCGAACGACTTAGTTACACTTCTTTACAATTTCAACCCGTCGATTTAAACTCCTTGAAAATTCATCAATCCCAGCTGCTACAGGCTCTTGACTGCTAAATCCATGGATAATTATCCGATTTGTATCTAATCCTAGCTTACCTAAAAAATCGGCAACAACTTTAGCTCGTCTTTTAGATAATGCTTTGTTGAAGTCCTCATCGCCTGTATTGTCCGTGTGTCCACTTATAATTATTTGACAATTGCCTTCTTTCAACACTGGAGCTATCTCCGACAAGATTTTTTGGTATACAGTGCTTAACTCTGATGAATTATGGTTAAATGAAATGGAGGGAATTGCGGAGAAGCTTTCCAATTTTTCAGTCAGTATTGGGTTTAGGTTTGGCGAAAGCACGGTACGCTCCTGTAATTTTGGCTGTGGGTTCTCCTGAATTGCAATTGCTTGTACAATAGTATCAACCAAAAACCCAGATTCTAAATTTTCCAAGCTAATTTCATCCAAGAAAATGTAGACCCCGTGATTTACTCTTTTTCCTTTTTTCTTCGTTAAAGGAGAGGACGGAACAAATGAACCTATTACTAAAAAATTATCATTTGATTTTGCTATAAATTCACTTGATACCTGAATCCAAACGCTATCGTTTAAACTGGAATCTTTAAGTGGAATGCTATTATAATTTGGGGGGAATTCAGAAATGGGAATACCACATGGGTCCTTATCTGTAAAATTAAAATTAATTTGCTGGGGATAATAGGCATCCATTGATCTAAAGTGGATAAACAAGCTCAGCCTATACCTACTCCCAGCCTGCAAAGGGGTATTCAGTTTTTGAAATAACAACTCCTGTAACCAGCCATCACCAGCATCGACTAAATACAGACCTGTCATGGCCTTGCCTCTGTGAGGATATATTTTTTGTTTGCCAGATCTATTTGAATACAAATAGTCATTATGAATCAAGTCAACAGAATTTATCCCACACCAAACATCTAATTTTTCATTATACCCTAATAAAATAGAACAATCATTTCCAATTACTGTGGATTTTAATTCAAAAGATGGGTTAGAGACAATATTTTGTCCCAACAAATGTTGTAGGGAAAGTATCCCAAAAATCACTGGGAGGGAAAGTCCCACCCAGTGATTGCGGCTGTTTCTGCTTAACATATAGTCTAGATATTGAAGCAGTCAAGAACTTCTACACCTGGTGCAGGTACAAAAGTAGAACAGTCGATATTTGCCCCGGTATAATGAGAGTGAACGGTTCCGTTGAACCTGTAGATAATCCAAGTACCTGCAAATGCTTGGTCAACGATTAAAAAAGAACACACAATCATTAAAATACGAAGTGCTTGCTTTTTCATAATAAATAAGATGATGTAAATGAGCAATTAGAATAGTTGTTTAAACGAGATTATTCTTTTAAACTTTTTTTGCCATTCTATATAAAACCTTGCTAGTCGGAACTTAAAAGAGGCATAAAAGTCAAAAAATCATTAACCCTAAAATAAACGTTTATTCGAGTTGCTGCTTATTTAGCGCTTACTCTAATCCGGGTTTTCGGCTTCCCCCGGCTCCCCTCCCTCCGCTCGCGCGAACTGCAAAAGGTCAGGAAGCGTCACAAAAGTCTGAGCTGTGACTGCCATAATTTGGCAGTCTGTAAAAAATATCTTGTTTTTTTTCGCCACCCCGGATATTCATCAAATTTTCGTTGCCTACGAGGATGGAAATCTCAATTTTTACCGGTTCGGAGTAGCAGTAGGTTTCTGCCTGTTTGTCGTATACAATGGGAAAGCCTTGCTCCCGCAAATCGCTGATCAGCCGGAATACATGACGTTCGCTGATTTGCAAGCGTTCGGCTAACTTCTGCGGGGTTCCTGTGGCTCGTGTTCTGACTAAATGGTCCATTCTTTGAAGCAAATAGAGATCGGAAAAGAGGTTCATGATGTGGTGTTTTGTGTTATTATTTAAGCTCCCAGCTCCAGCTGGTTTTTGATTAAGTGGTAATAAGCGCCTCGCCGGGCCACCAGGGTTTCGTGGTTGCCGCACTCCACCACGCTGCCTTTTTCCAGCACCACGATCTGATCTGCATGGCGTACGGTACTCAACCGGTGCGCTACAATCACTACCGTTTTAGCGCCGGCGCTGGTTTCTGCATTCCCGGCGCGATAGAAGGATTGCAGGTTTTCTACAATGGCCCGTTCGTTATTGGCATCCAGGGCATTGGTAGCCTCGTCAAAAAACAGATAATCCGGATTTTTGTACACGGCACGGGCTATCAACAATCGTTGACGCTGCCCCTGGCTGATGCCGTTGCCTTGAGTGCCAATTTTGGTGTTAAAACCCAAAGGCTGCTCCTCAATAAAGGATCGGATATTTCCGGTTTCCACCGCATGCTGCAATTTAACCGGATCCGGCCGCTCATCGCTCTCGGCTATATTATGGGCTATGGTGTCGGAGAAAATGAAACCGTCTTGCATAACGGTACCGCATTTCTTGCGCCATTCCGCGGGGTTCAAGGCATGCAGGGGCGTTCTCCCTACCCGTATGGTTCCTTTGGTGGGCTGATAAAACCCAAGCAATAATTTTAACAAGGTTGTTTTCCCGCTTCCGCTGCTGCCCACAATGGCCGTTACCTTCCCCTGGGGTATGTGCAAGGTGATGTCTTTCAGTACATCATCGTGCAAGGCATTGTAACTGAACGAAACGTTGTCGAAATGCAAACCTGCAGCATCCGTCTCCGGAATATGCACAGAGCTGCCGGCGGCAAATGTATTGGCGCCCTCGTCCTGTACTTCATGGATTTCGTTCAGTCGCTCCATGCTGATTCGGGCGTCCTGGGCAGCCCTGATGAAGGAGATGAACTGTTGGAGAGGGGCGTCTAACTGCCCTACCATATATTGTGTTGCCAGCATCATACCGAGCGTCATTTGGCCGTCCATCACAGCCTTGGCTGCCAGAAAGACGATCAGTATGTTTTTACTTTGATTAATGAAACCTGCGCCGGCTTCCTGCCATTGAGCCAGATTGAGTGAGCGAAGATTGGTGTGAAAAAGTTGTGCCTGTATGCCAGTCCAAATCCAGCGTCTTTTGCGCTCTGCGCCTTGCAGCTTGATCTCCTGCATGCCCTGTATCAACTCAATCAGGGTGTTGCTGTTTTCTCCGGCCTGTCTGAAACGGATGTAATCCAGCTCTTTGCGTCTGCGCAGAAAAAAGGTGATCCAGGTAATGTACAGGGCAGCCGCCAGGGCAAAAACGCCAAATATGGTCAGGTTGTAAAGCATCAAAATCGCGCTGAATACCACGAAATTGAAAGCGGAAAACATGACGGGCAGGGCGGATTGGGTTAAAAAGCTCTCAATACGGCTCTGATCGCCAATGCGCTGCATTAAGTCGCCCGTCATTTTGGTATCAAAAAAGCCAATGGGCAATCGCATCAGCTTGGCGAGAAAATCGCTCACCATGGAAACATTGATCCGGGTTCCGATGAACATCAGGATTCGACTTTGCAGAAACTGGATCACGATCTGGCTGAAAAACAGCATAAACTGCGCCAGCAGAATCAGATAAATGAAGCCTATATTTCTGTTGTTGATGCCGAAATCGACAATACTCTGGGTAAGAAGCGGGAAAATCAGCATAAACAAACTCCCCAGGGCCATGCCTATGAGCAATTGCGTGGCTAATTTTCTGTGCGGCCTTACATATTCCAGCAGATTTCCAAGGCCCTTTCCGGCATGGTCGGTTACCTTGCCATGTCGGTAAAAAGCCGGTGTAGGTTCCAGCAGGATCAATATGCCCTGATGCACATCGCTCAACCAGGATTTTTCAAAATCCTTGCGGCTGAGTTTGAATTTGCCGGCGGCAGGATCTGCTATCCACACATGGCGTTGGTTGGCCTTGTACACCACCACAAAGTGATTCTGATTCCAGTGAGCCACATAGGGCAATGGTGCGTTGATCAGACAGGCGGTGTCCTTACCGGTATCAAAGGGCACTTTAACGGTCATGGCCCGGAAGCCAATGGCCTCTGCGGCTTCCATGATGCCGAGGGCAGACACACCTTCCCGGCTGATATAGCTGCGGTCGCGCAGGTAGGTTAGGGGAAATTGTCGGCCATGGGCAGCGGCTACCATCATCAGGCAGGTAGGGCCGCAGTCCATAGCGTCTCTTTGACGGTAATGGGGGAATGAATGAAACATGTGTTTTAAGGGATGATTACCTGGTTCATACGAAAAGTCGCGTATGCATACAGGAAGGAATGGGCAATGCCGTACATTGGGTATTGTGCCAATGGTTTAGTGGCTCATCTGAAAAAAAATCCGGTACCTAAGTACCTGGAAAAGTCGCTAAAGCGGGGATATGTAACATAAATGAATAGTTTAAGTGATAAAAAAGTAGGGACAAGTATCCTATACGGCTTACAAAGCTAAATGAAAAATAAAAAATTGAAAATACTTTGATTAAAAATGTAAAAAATTAACAAAAGTTATTTCGGCAACTTTTGGGATGTTTTGTGCCCCTTGCTTTTTCGCTTTAGCATCATTAATTTTGATACATGTAAAACGTGTTTCGGCGGCTAAACCCGCCGGTACCGTACCGGCGGGTTTAGCCGCCGAAAACTTCTCCCTTGTAATCACCATTTATGAAAACTAATTACAAAAATCGTTTGCCTCACATTGCTCCCATTGGAGCTTCCTTTTTTGTCACTTTCGGACTTGCCGATGCTCTTCCACAACATTTAGTGCGCCAATTAGAACAAGAATTGAATGCGAAAGAACAGCTGCTAAGGCTCCAGTTCCCTAACGATTGGCACATGCATTTAAGTGTGGAAAAAAAGCGTATGTTTGGAAAATATGAATACCAATTAGATAAACTGAGATATGGTGCATGTCTTTTAAATGATCCAATCGCCGCGAACCTTGTGATCAACAAACTACAGGCTTTCGATGGACAATATTATGATTTATGGGCCTATTGTATCATGCCGAATCATGTGCATGTGTTGTTAGATTTTTCGAGACAAATCATGGATAGCCAAAACTTTTCACTTCCGGTAATTCCGAAAAATTACAAGCAGCTTGATTATGTAATGATGCGTATTAAAGGCGCTTCTTCTTTTGAAATCAACCGGGCATTGAACAGGAAGGGTACTCTATGGGCAAAGGATAGTTTTGATCACTATGTTAGAAATGAGGCGGAATGGTTTCGAATTGTAAATTATATTCTTAACAATCCTGTTAAAGCAGGATTGGTCAGCACGTGGAACCAACATGCCTTTTCTTTCTGCCACCCTTCATTATTGTAGCACACTCCCCCGTACCGGCGGGTTCAGCCGCCGATGTGTTCTCCTGTACTGGCGGGTTTAGCCGCCGATGTGTTCTCCTGTACTGGCGGGTTTAGCCGCCGATGTGCCGGAGTTTAAACCTTCGGCGGCTGAACCCGCCGGTACAGGGCGTGGGTGTTTCGGCGGCTGAACCCGCCGGTACGGGGAGGGGCGCTACTCCGTTTTACTCCACGGCGCAGCACTGCGCTGCTTACCGCTTAACATCAGGTACATCACCGGTATCACAAACAAAGTCAGAATCAGGGAGAACATCAATCCGCCTACTACTACCACACCCAAACCTATACGACTCGTACTGGCCGCGCCCAACGACATGGCAATCGGCAATGCCCCCAGGGCCGTGGCTAAAGTGGTCATGAGGATCGGGCGCAGACGTGCCTGTGAGGCCTCCCAAACGGCCTGACTTTTGGGCATGCCGGCATCTCGCTTCTGGTTGGCAAATTCCACAATGAGGATACCGTTTTTGGTTACCAAACCAATCAGCATGATCATCCCGATCTGGGAGAAGATGTTGAAGGTGTTGCCCGTGGCCCACAAACTCAGGTATGCGCCCGCAATAGCCAGCGGAACCGTAAGCATAATAATGAGCGGATCGCGGAAACTTTCAAACTGGGCGGCCAGGATGAGATAAATGAGCATCAGGGCCAGCAGGAAAGCAAAGGAGGTGTTGCCGCTGCTCTCGCGGAAATCGCGGGACGGACCGGTTAAGTCGGTCTGGAACGATTCATCCAACACATTGGCTGCAATGCGATCCATCACTTCAAGTCCTTCGCCGAGGGTTTTACCGGGCGCCGGGGCTGCACTGATGGTGGCGGATTTGTAGCGGTTGTGGTGGTACAATTGCGGTGGATTGCTGGTTTCTTCGAAGGTTACAATGTTGTCCAACTGCACCATTTCACCGCGGTTATTGCGTACGTAGAGCGAAGCCAGATCCAGCGGTTCATCACGGTTGGCCCGGTCTACCTGGCCAATCACCTGGTATTGACGGCCGTTTTGCAGGAAATAGCCGAAACGTCTTCCGGAAAGAGCCAGTTGAAGCGTTTGGCTAACATCCAATACACTCACACCCAGTTCAGCGGCTTTGAGGCGGTCAATACTAACCTGTAACTCCGGTTTGTTGAACTTCAAGTTTACATCCACATTGGCAAACGTAGGATCTTTTCGGGCTTCATCCAGGAACTTGGGAATAACCGTTTTCAGTTTTTCGAAATCCAGAGTCTGGATCACATATTGCACCGGCAATCCGCGCCCAAAGCCGATGGATATGGTTTCCTCCTGCGAGGGGAACATGCGCGCCTCCGGCATTTTCCGGGTCATGGACAACAGCTGGTTATATATTTCCATCTGGCTGCGCTCTCGTTCCTGCGGATCGGTGAGCAGCAAACTCACAAAACCGGAGTTGGTACTGGCTGTTCCGAAACCTGGCGCCGTGATGCCGAACACCATGCGCTTTTCAGGTATGGAGTCCATCAGTTTTTGCGACAAACCATAAATAATGGACTCCATTTTATCGTAATCCGTACCCTCCGGCGCCGTTAAGTTGGTACGGATCAGGCTGCGGTCTTCCAGGGGCGCCAACTCGCTTTTGATCTGTCCCTGAAAGTACCAGATCAAACCAAAACAAGCTGCCAGCAAGCCCAGGCTCAACCACTTGAAATGCATGAATGAGCGCAGGCTGTTGCCGTAAATCCGTTCCATACCGGCAAAAAACGGCTCGGTTACGGTGTAAAACCATCCGTGGGTTTTCACATTACCGCCCAGTTTGACGTTGAGTACCGGTGTGAGGGTAAGGGATACAAAGGCTGAAATCAATACCGCACCGGCCACCACGATGCCAAACTCCCGGAACAAACGCCCCGTGAAACCCTGCAAAAAGATCACCGGAATGAACACCACGGCCAGGGTAATGGAGGTACTTATTACCGCAAAAAAGATCTCCTTGGTACCTTCCCGCGCGGCCGTCCATTTGTCCATGCCGGCCTCGCGTTTTTTAAAGATATTCTCTGTTACCACAATCCCGTCGTCTACCACCAGGCCTGTTGCCAGTACAATGGCCAACAGCGTTAACACATTGATACTGAAGCCAAAAAGCCACATCAGGAAAAATGCGCCGATCAGCGATACCGGGATGTCAATCAGCGGGCGCAAAGCAATGATCCAGTTGCGGAAGAACAGGTAAATGATCAGTACCACGAGCCCGATGGCGATGAACAGGGTTTCCGTCACCTCACTGATGGCCCGGCGGATGAAGCGACTTTTATCAATCCCAACGTTCATCACAATGTCTGCAGGCAGATCTTTCTCAATCTGTTCGTAGCGACGATAAAATTCATCGGTAATTTCCACCCAGTTGCTGCCGGGTTGCGGAATGATGGCCAGCGAAACGCCCTGTACGAGGTTTCGGCGGGCGCCGGTTTCTTCGTTTTCGGGTCCGAGGATGGCCTCTCCAAGATCTTTGAATCGAATGGTGCTGCCGGCCGACTGCCGGATGATCATGTTGTTGAAATCGTCTTCTGTCTGGAGCCGTCCGAATGTTTTGACGGTCATTTCCGTGGCATCTCCGCGCACTTTTCCGCCCGGGAGTTCTACGTTTTCCCGGTTAAGGGCAGCAAGCACATCCTGGGCGGTAAGACCGTATTTCATCATTCTTGCCGGGTCCATCCACAGGCGCATGGCAGGTAATTTGGAGCCAAAAACATTCACGGCGGATACCCCAGGAATGGTTTGGATTTTTTCTCTGATCACGTTTTCGGCGTAATCAGATAACTCCATAATGCTGCGGGTACTGCTTTGGATGGGGACAAACAGAATGGGGTCGCCGCTGGCATCTGCTTTTGTGACCACCGGTGGTGCATCAATATCCTGAGGAAGATTGCGCTGCGCCTGACTCACCTTGTCGCGCACGTCATTGGCTGCCTGTTCAAGGTCTACCCCGAGGTCAAACTCTACCGTAATGTTGCTATTTCCCAGGGCAGAGGAGCTGGAAATGGTGCGAATGCCTGCAATGCCGTTAATGGCGCGTTCCAGGGGTTCTGTTACCTGACTTTCAATAACCTCCGCATTAGCGCCGGTGTAATTAGTGCGCACTGTAATATTAGGCGGGTCAATTGCAGGATATTCCCTAACCCCTAAAAAAGTATACCCAACCACGCCAAAAAACACGATCAGAATACTCATTACCGTTGCAAATACCGGCCGACGAAGCGAGAAATCAGGTAGACTCATAAAAAGTAAAAAAAATCAATAACCATTATCAAGCCCCAGCGGGGCGCCAACATTTGTAGCCCCAGCGGGGCGCCAACATTTGTAGCCCCATCGGGGCGTTAATATTTGTAGCCCCAGCGGGGCGCCAACATTTCCAGGCTAAGGTCTAAAATGGTTGATAAACCGGGGAATAAATTTGTATCAGACCTCTTAGGATTTAGATCTCAAACGTTTTTAAAACCTACGAGTTTAAAATACGAGGTCTGGAAGTATGTGTTAAGGTGTCTGTTTTTCGCCCAGGGATCTGTTCCGCAAATCTACATTAACCAGAATGGCTGCTGATAGAAAGAATAGCGATCCAATTTTATCAGTTTCAATAAAATCGTTCATCAGCATCAGGATATTAATCAGCACAAAACACAACAGCGCAGAAAGTAACCCAACCCGCATGCGTCGGTCAGTGGTTTGATGGTAAACTTTTTCGCCACGGAGCATAACCACCACACAAAACAGCATGAAGAAAAACAAGCCTGGCAGACCTTCTTCCACGGCCATCATCAGAAAATAATTGTGTGTACTGCTCTGCTCGGGGTTATCGGATACATAGGTGCGAAAACTGGTAACCGTATAATTTTTATAATAGGTATAAAAGGTAGCAGGTCCAAATCCCAGCCCGGGGCGTTCTTGTATCATGTAACTGGCTGCTACCCAGCGGTACACACGTTCCATAGTGGATATGTCTTCCAGTTTGGTGGTAGCTTCCAGCAGGCGGTCGAACCGTTGGTGGGTGATGGTTCTTTCAAATTCGGGGGCAAACAGCAGCCAGTTGTTGTTGGTATTCAAAAAAACCACAAAACCTGCAAAAAACAGTGCTGCAGCTACTAATGCGCCTTTCATCCACCGCAAGCGAACAATCCAATATACACCAATAACCAGTACCAGAGCCCCATAAGCCGCCCTGGTATAGGCAAAATTGATCCCGATCAACAGCACCAGAACCCCCAGCACCAGCCACCACCAGGCTCCGGAAAAACGCCGGTACCAGTAAGTGCCATACCACACAAAGGGTAGAAAAATAGCCAGTAAACAGGCATACATCACGTGATTGCGGAAGAAAGGCTCCAGGCATCCGTTAATAGATTCAAAGGAAAATCCATATCCTGCATGCCGAACCACCACAGAAATGGTTACCAGGAAAAGGGGCACAAAAAACCACCACATCAGGGCTTTAAAATCGCGTTCCTCGTTTAAAAATCGGCCGGCCCAGAAATAAAAAACAATAACATACCAGCCTTTGGCCAGCATAGATTTGACCGAGATAAGCAGGTTTTGGGATGTTGCCACAGTAATCATCAGCCAAAACAAATGTGCAAACAAGGCCAGTGTAACCGGATGCCGGAAAAAACGAACATCCACCTTCCGCCAGTTTTGCGGGAACCAGATCAATCCCGCCAGGGTAAGCACCCACATCAAGGGTTCGGAAGGCAAATCAGTGGCTAATCCGCCAGGAAGAGATACCTCTGTGGAAATAGGAATACAACCCAGCATCAGGAAAAATACTTTCCGGAAATCCACCAATGCCAACCAAATCAGACCTGCACCAAATGGGGCCAGTGCAATATAAGGCATCTCCAAAGCCAGGCCAGCCATGATGCACAGTAAACTCATGGCAATAAACGCCACCACTAATCGTCCTTGCGGATGACTTTCCGGAACAGAAAATAAGCGGTTGGCTAATCGAAACATGAGTTTTGAGTTATGGAGGGGTCATTTTTAGGGTCATTTATTAGCGTCATTTAAGTCATTTTTAGCGTCATTTAAGTCATTTATTAGCGTCATTTAAGTCATTTTTAGCGTCATTTAAGTCGTTTAAGGGTTATTTGCTTGCTAAGTTCAAGATGACAACCCACACTGAGCTTAAGTACCCAAATGACTGAAAATGACCCCTTAATGACTTTAACGCCCCCTCTACTTGTGCTCCAGTTCTTTCCAGTTCACATCTCTGTAGGCATCGGCCAGAAAAGCGGCAAGTAACGTGAATAAAAATGCGGCAAACACCGCCCCGATTACGATTATACTACGCTTGGGGCGACTTTTAAGCATGGCTGGTTCTGCAGCAACAACCAATTGTAAGGTAGGAATTTTAGTATTGTAGGCCGCCAGAATCTGGTTGTACCGCTCCAGATCATAGCTGAATTGCTTGCGGGCCTGATTGTGTAAATCGTTCGCGATAGAAACTTTACCAATGCCTTCGTTATAGTCGCGTATGCTTAATATACCATCTTTTGAATTACGCGACAATAACATCTCCCGCTGTCTCATGGCGCCGCGCAAATTGGCTTTGATGTATTCCACGGTATCCAGAGGAATGAGTGGATTGCCGCTCAATACTTCTAAACGTGCCCGGTTTCTGGCAATATCTTCTTCCGCCCTGGTAAGTTGTTCGGAAAGTTGTTCTCCCTGATAACCACCGGCATAAATATGATATTCAGATTGTATATTACGCAAACTGTCGCCCAATCGAAGCAGTTCACTGTTTTTTCGTTTCATATTGGCATCAAAGGAAGCCAATAGTTGTGCCTGGCTGTTTTTGGTGAGACGCTGGGCAATGTCATCAATTTTATCCCGGGCTCCATTGGCCATATCTGAGGCTAATTGAGGATCTGTATCCTCTACGGTCAATTCAATGGCATCATTCTTGTTTTTCTGAACAGAATAGAGTTCCAGGAATTTCAAGCGGGCCCAATGCCGACCCTCCTTGCCGGTGCTGTCAATGCCGTAATGTTCAAAAAGCTTGAACCGGTCAATCATGTAATCAACCAGTTCATGGCCGGAAGCAATTTCAAGTAAGCGATCAACATCACGGTCTGTCCCGAAATATTCCAGAACCCTGTTCATTCCGCCAAAAATCAATTCCGGCTTGGAAAGATCTGAATTGGACGGGTAAAAAATGGTGGTAGACTTGTAGTAATTATCCATTCTCAAGGCAATGCCTATACTGCCCAGCAGGGCAATCAGGCAAACATTGCGTAGGGCTTTTCTCCACCGGTAAATCGTGCCGAAAACGCCGAGGAGTGTGTCGCGGTTGCTCATAATTGTTGTGAAAAAACGGTAGGGGCTGTAAGGGAACGACGATTTAGATAAAAACGTTGCCTGGCCCCGGAGCCTGAAAGAGCGGCAAAAATAGCAATAAAATGCACCATTGAAGTCATACGGACAGGCTAATATACCGTTTGTGCCCATGAATCTGAAAAACCTCGGAATTAAGCCTTAAAAAATGAATCCCGGGGCAACCCAATACAACAGTTTGGCATCATTGACCCACCACTATTAATCCCAGTGCCGGGCACCAACACCGGTAAAAATATTTTGGACGATATCAGGAAACTAGATTCAACCCTTTTGGCCTGTGCCGCCCAAGCAAACCATCCTGCTTTTTCAAAATGACGAAGAAGAACAGCCTACTTGCGGCTATCGCCCTTTGCTCCGTTTGCGCACTCTATGCTTTCGCCTACCCGGAAGCTGTGCGCGAGAACGTACTCACTCTGCTCTTCCCAGAGGGCAAGCGGCCTATTGCGGTGGAATACCCGCAAGCGCCGGATGCCATGCAGGTGGATACCTTCCCCCCGCTAAGCGAACGTTATGGCGATTTTATCCATTCCGGCAGTGGAAATCCCATCGATTTGCGCGATCCGCGAGCCATTGAACGGCAAGTAGAGTACGATGCAGATACGGATATGTATATCGTTACGGAACGTATCGGTGATGAGTTCTACAGGGCGCCAACTTATATGACTTTCGAGGAATATGTACGCTACCGCGATGAACAACAGCAGCGCGACTACTTCGACAGGCTACAGGGGGTGGTATCAGCCGATGGACGCAGCGCAGACGGCACCACGGATCCGGTTTCAAAGTTCAATTTCAAAAATTCCCTGATCGACCGCCTGTTCGGGGGCTCCAATGTGGATATCAAGCCCCAGGGCAACATCAACCTGACTTTCGGGTACGACTGGCAAAGAATTCAAAACCCCATTCTTACCCTGCGCCAGCAAACCAATGGAAACTTCGATTTTGACATGGATATCAACATGAGTGCCCAGGGCAAAATCGGGGAAAAGTTGAACCTCAACTTCAACTATAATACCCAGGCTACCTTCGATTTCGATAACCAGATGAAGATCGATTATGATACAAAAGGGTTCTCGGAAGACGAAATCATCCAAAATGTGGAGGCCGGTAACGTATCCATGCCGCTGCGCTCCAACCTCATCAAAGGCGCCCAAAACCTGTTCGGTATCAAAACCGAAATGAAATTCGGTCACCTGCGCACCACGCTTGTGGCTTCTCAACAACGAAGCCGCCAGCAAAGCCTGAAAATTCAGGGTGGATCACAGGTGCAGACTTTTGAAAAACCTATCGACGAATACGACGAAAACCGCCACTTCTTCTTCAGCCACTGGAACCGGAATGAATTCGAACCGGCCATGAAATGTTTGCCGGTTCCACAATCCCTTTTCAACGTAACTCGTCTGGAAGTGTGGATCACTAATGATAAACAGGAATTCCAAAATACCCGCGACGTACTTCCGCTGGCAGACCTGGCAGAACCGGATTCTTGTAACCCACAGTGGAAAACAGTAGTCCCACCCATGGATATTAAAGGGAAGGGCCTGCCTGCTAACCAAAGTAATGGACTGTACGGTAAAATCCTGGATGAGTTGGCGCAAGACTCCACATTGCGTTTTAGCGACCGGGTGGTTAGCCGACTCAACAGCCCTGATTTCGGCCTGAAACAAATCCGGGATTATGAAAAAATGAACGCCCGCTTGTTGTCACCGCAGGAATACACCTACAACGAACAGCTCGGCTTCCTCAGCATCAATCTCAACGTACAACCCGACCAGGTAGTAGGTGTGGCACTGTCTTATACCTATAACGGTCTTCCATTTAAAATCGGGGAATTTTCTGACGAGGTACCCAAGAAAAGTTCCATTGATACCCTCAAAACCAATGTGCTTTTCCTCAAAATGTTGAAAAGTACCACGGCCAATGTGCGCTACCCGATCTGGGACCTCATGATGAAAAACATCTACGCCGTGGGTACCGCTAACGTGGATCCACAGGAATTCCGTTTTGATATATTTTACGAAGATCCGGGCAAAGGCCAAAAGCGATTCCTGGATGGCGCCTTGATTCCTGACGGATTGAAGGCCCGCCCCTTGCTCCAGTTATTCGGTCTGGATAACCTCAACCTGCAGGGCGACCCCGGCGCCGACGGTATTTTCGACTTTGTACCAGGCCTGACCATCAATCTCCGCTCCGGACGAATTATGTTCCCGGTACTGGAGCCCTTTGGTTCCGACCTGTTGGATAAAATTGCGGAATCCAGTGTCCCTCCACTCACATCTGATCAGGAGAGAGCCCTTAGGGAAAGACTCATTTACCAACAACTATACGACAGCACCTCCTTCGTTGCCCGGGAATACCAGCAGCTCAACCGATTCATGCTGCGGGGGTCGTACAAATCCAGTACCTCGTCCGAAATTTCCCTGGGTACTTTCAACCTGCCGCCAGGCTCCGTGCGCGTAACCGCAGGTGGTACGCCCCTGCGCGAAGGTGTGGACTATTCTATTGACTACAACATAGGTAAGGTGCGTATCCTGAACGATGCTATCCTGCAGTCCGGGCAAAGCGTAAACGTAAGCTTTGAAGACAATACTTTCTTTGGCTTCCAGGCCAGAAGTATGATCGGAGCGCGGTTTGATTACGCCTTCAATAAAGACGTAACCATTGGCGGTACGTTCATGAACCTCTTTGAACGCCCGCTTACTCAAAAGGTGAACTTTGGGGATGACCCCATCAATAATAAGATCTATGGCCTGGATTTCAGTATATCCAAAGATGCACCCTGGCTCACCAAGCTGGTAGATAAACTGCCGTTTATTTCAACCAAAGAGCCGTCCAGCATTGCCGCTACCGCAGAAGTAGCACTGTTGAAACCGGGTCACAACCGGGCTGTTAACCAGGGTAACGACAAAGGTGGTACGGTATATATCGACGACTTTGAGGGAAGTACAGCCAATATCCCGCTCACCAATCAATTCAATCAGTGGGTAATTGCTTCAGTACCGCAAGGAGATGATGACTTGTTCCCGGAGAATAAAACCATAGATCCCGGCATTTCGCTCGGCGCCAACCGGGCCGGCCTGTCCTGGTATATTTCAGACCCCAGCGCACGCGACCAACCGGATGCAGCTGACCCCTATACCTCCCTTATCCAGTTTCAGGACATCTTCCCGAATCGCCAGCTCACACCCTTTGAGCAATCCAGTCTGCGCCCATTGGATGTAACCATTTTTCCTCGGGAACGTGGTCCGTATAACTTTGAAATCCCAACCGGTTACAATCACTCGGCTGGTCTAAATACCAATGGCGAACTGAACCTCCCCGCTTCTCGTTGGGCCGGGTTCATGAAAGAAGTAAATACCAACGACTTCGAGGCTGCCAACGTAGAATTCATTGAATTCTGGATTTTGAACCCTTACATGGAAAAAACCGATGGTGAAACCGTTTCAGATGCCGGTCAGATGTACATTGACCTGGGTTCAATCTCTGAAGACGTTATGCGCGACGGCCGTCAGTTCTTTGAGAACGGCCTGCCTACCGGAACCAATAGTGTGGCGGTAGATATATCTCCCTGGGGCCGCGTTCCGATTGAAGCGCCGGTGGTGAATGCGTTCGACAACAACGTTGAAAGTCGTGCGGAACAGGATCTCGGACTGGACGGTATGAGCAATGAACAGGAAAAGACCATTGGCGCTATTGGTCAGTGGTTTGCCGATATTCAGGCATCGCCAAACCTCTCCCCTAATTTTAAAACTGCAGTAACTGCCGACCCCTCCAACGACGATTTCGTTTTTTTCCGTGATGCCTCCTTCCCACAGGCGCCTGCCGGGCCGGGCTTGCTCAATCGTTATCGCAAATTCAACAACCAACAAGGTAACTCCCCAGCTAATCAGGCAGACTTCCTCAACCCTTCCAGTACTAATATCCCTGACCAGGAAGACCTCAACCGCGACCGTTCCCTAAACGAAACGGAAGCGTATTTCCGATATAAAATTGATCTGCAGAAAACTTTTCTGAATGGCCAGGAAGTGCTGGATGAAAACCACCCTGAAATTGCAGAATATATCACCAATACGGTGACTTTTACTAAAAATGGCCGTGAATACATCTGGTACCGCTTTAAAATTCCACTCGACGACAAGGATCGTCAGTCCATTGGCGGTATTGAAGATTTCCGTTCCATTCGTTTCATCCGGATGTTCTGGAAAGGGTTTACTGAGCGTACCACCTTCCGTTTTGCTACCCTGGAATTGGGCCGCAACCAATGGCGCCGTTTCAAACAGCAACTGGCAGGTTGTGGTATTGACTCTCCCAAGCCTGATCCTATTCCATTTGATGTAAATGCGGTGAACATTGAAGAAAACTCAGCCCGCCAACCCATCAACTACACCATTCCTTTTGGTATCCTGCGCGAACAATCTGTAGGGGCATTCCCAGACATTCTTCAGAACGAGCAGTCGCTTTCCATGAATGTTTGCAGCCTCAAATACTGCGATGCCCGCGCTATTTTCAAAAGCCTGAACATGGACCTGCGACAGTTCAAAACCATGAAAATGTTTGTGCACGCAGAAGAAGTGCAGGAACAATTGGACAGCAGCGACCTCAAGGTGTTTATTCGTATGGGTTCCGACTATACCCGGAACTATTATGAATACGAGTTGCCGATGAAAATTTCAGACCCCAGCGTTTTGAATGGCAACCCGGATAGCCGGGAGTACAAAGACGAAGTATGGCTCAATCAGTTTGAATTCCCGCTGGAGTTACTCACGGAAATAAAAAAGCAACGTAATGCCTCGCCCAACCCCGATCTCAATCAACCTTTCATAGGTTTTGACCCCAATAACCCGGATGCCCGGGTGAAGATATTTGGCAACCCCAATCTGGGGTATGTCAAGGGTATCATGCTAGGGGTGCGTAACAGCGACCCTGATCAGGAGGCCCACTGTTTCGAGGCCTGGTTCAATGAGTTGCGCCTGACCGGATTTAATGAAAAAGCGGCTTTCGCCGGCCAGGCCAGGGTAGACATGAAACTGGCCGATTTGGGTAATATCTCCATGTCTGGTAACTACACCGGCATTGGCTGGGGTAGTATTGAGGAGAAACTGGCACAACGCCAACGGGAAGAAGTTATTCAGTATGATGTATCCACCAGTATCGAATTGAGCAAATTCCTGCCGGAAAAATCCGGAATCAAACTGCCTTTCTACGCCCAGTATTCCAACGTAACCCGAAACCCGGAATTCGATCCTTACGATCTGGATATCAAGTTAAAAGACAAGATTCGCGACGCCGACACGCCTCAGGAATCGAAAGAGGTGAAAAAAAGTGCCCAGGATGTGACCGAGGTGAAGGGCTTTAACTTCACCAACGTACGCATTGAACGCAAAGGCAAAGCCCGTAAGGTGCCGCTGCCCTGGAATATTGAAAACTTCAGTTTGACCTATGCCTATAACGAACAGGATAAACGCACGCCGTTCATTCTGAGCGATGAGCAGCGGCAATACAAGGGTGGCCTGGACTGGCAATACGGTACGGGACTGAAGCCCTTTACACCCTTTAAGAAGCTGATCAAAAACGATAAGTATCTTAAATTTATCACAGAATTCAACTTCAATCCGCTGCCGAATACCTACGGGTTTAATACCAATATGGAGCGTTTCCGCGGCATAACAGTGTATCGTTTTGCAGGCGAAGAGCCAGCCCTGAACACCTATCACAATCGCAGGTTTACCTGGGATCGCAACTATGACCTGGGTTGGGATATTACCAAGGCACTGCGCTTTAACTTCGATGCCAATGCCCGCAGTATCATTGATGAGCCGCTGGAGTATTCAGAAGGAGGCGCCCAGGTAACCAAAGAACAGCGCCGCGACTCTATCCTGACCAATCTGAAAAAACTGGGTCGCCCGAAATTGTACTCCCACACAGGTAGCCTGAACTGGACCCTGCCGTTCAAGCAGATCCCAATGCTGGATTTCATCAACATGAAAGCCTCCTATACGGCTGGATACACCTGGACGGCACAGTCACTAAAGCTGCAGAATCTGGATGCCGGACAATACCAGGAATACCTCAACTCCCGGAGCCTTGGTAATACCATTCAAAACAACAATACCCGTCAGATCAACGGCGATTTCAATTTTGAAACGCTGTACAATAAAAGCAAGTACCTGGCCAAGATCAATAAACCAGGCAAAGCGCCTGCCGGCGGCGGCGGCGGACGCAACTCCATGCCTGGGGGCAAAGACCGCGGCGGAAAGGGTGGCAATGATTCCAGCCCGAATCCGGACCGTGGTGGCGGCAAGCCTGGCAGTTCACCAAATCCTGCCGGTGGCGGACTGGATCCAGGTGTTTCAGGTGGCGGTGGCAAAGGAAAGGATGGCGCACCAGCGCCGTCTATGGATCGCAACGACCCCACCATTCCCCCTCCTCCGGATAAAAGCAACCCTGCCGGTGGCGGTATCAACCCGGCTGGAGGCACACCGCTGCCCGGCGGCATAGATCCGGTCACCGGCAGGCCAACCCGTACCCGGCCGGGCGCGCCGGGCGCCGACCCTGCAGCAGGCGGCAAATCTGACCCCGATGCAGGCGGGAAAGGCAAAGACCCGGGTGGAAAGGACAAAAAAGGCAAAGACAAAAAGAAAGAAGATCGTCAGCCTACCCTGGCGGAACGCATTGCCATACGCCCGCTCATGCTGGTGCGCAAGGCCCGCTTCACCTACTCTGAGAACCGAAGTAACGTGATCCCAGGTTTTACCCCGGATACACGCCTGATGGGTTTGAGCGAAGGATTTGATGCGCCAGGCTGGGCGTTTGTAACGGGTTTGCAGGAAGCAGACAGGCCATACCTGAACAAGCTGGCAGCGGCAGGCAACATTACCCATCGCCCAGAGCTCAACCAGCAGGTGATGAAAAACTACACACAAAACCTGGAGTTGGGCGTAACCATTGAGCCATTCACTGATTTCCGTCTGGAGGTGAATGCCAACAAACAATACACCCGCAACAGTACCGAATTGTTCAAAGACACCTTCTTCAACCTCGACCCGATGAATGCGTACTTCGAACACCGGGCCGCGCGCGATCTGGGTAGCTATACCATTTCGTTCCTCTCGGTTAATACCTTGTTTGATAAGGATATTGCCGGATTGTTCACCAGGTACGAGAATATTCGTCCGCAAGTTTCCGAACGTCTGGCACGGGAAAACGGTATTCCGGCCGACTCCCTGCATGCCATCGACGACGGGTATAAAAAGGGTTACGGCCGTATCCACCAGGAGGTGTTAATCCCGGCTTTCCTGGCAGCATATACCAAACAGGATCCGGGCAAAGTGAACATGGATGTGTTCAAAACCATGCCTATGCCCAACTGGAAACTCACCTACAACGGCCTGTCGAAAGTGGGTAAACTGAAGAATTTCTTCTCCAGCGTACAAATCTCCCACGGGTACAAAAACACCCTAACGGTAAATCAGTATAACACGGATATCTTCTATGAGCAGAACCTGACCAATGGGCCAAGTGGTACGCGCAGCATCGATCCGCTGAACTACAACTACACCGCCCGTTTCGAGATTCCGCAAGTAGTGATCAACGAGCAATTCCAACCGCTATTCGGGTTGGATGTGAAACTGAAGAATGAAATGACCTTCAAGGCGGACTATAAAAAATCCCGCACCTTGTCTATGTCGTTCGTAGACTACCAGTTGTCGGAAACCAACAGTACCGGTTATACCGCCGGTTTTGGCTACCGTTTGAAAAACGTGAATATTCCGTTCCTCACCGGTAAAAAGAAATCACCGGCCAAAGGCAGCAAATCCAAGCGCAAGAGCAAGAACAGCAAGAAGAAAAACGATCCAACCGCTCCACCAACCCCTCCGGGCGGTGCTGGTGGTTCCACAGCCAACGATATGACCTTCAAGTTTGACTTTGAGGTGCGCGACGACATCACGATTGCCCACATTCTGGATAGCCCGAACGAAGCGCAGCCTACCCGTGGCGCCCGTACCATCAGCTTGAACCCTCAGGTAGAATACACCCTCAACAAGCGCCTCAAACTCCGCTTGTTTGTAGACTATCGCAAAACCGTTCCAAAAACGTCGCAATCCTTCCCGATCACGACGTTGAACTCCGGGGTAACGGTGCAGTTCTCGCTGAACTAAGCTGGACTTTAGCCAAATGAAGAAGAAAGAACTCCTTGGAAGTAACTAATTTTGGAGTAACCACACTCTTAAAATTATGATTACTTTACCCAAGGAGTTCAGTCAACAAATATCGGTGTTTG
>JBIKUE010000052.1:0-33094 GCA_044347755.1 Saprospiraceae bacterium | reverse complement strand
GGAAGCATCTGAGGCTCCCGGGCTTAAAACGGAAACGAAACCAGAACCCTAGCAACAATCGATTGGCACGAAAGTTAAAACAACAATACTACTATGAGAGCAATACTAATTTTCACCCTGTATGTTTGCTTCCAACTCAACTTGGCGGCTCAGGGGACAGTCATGGTACTACATGTAGCCGGGCAGGCTCAATATCTGCCACATTATGGGGCTAAACCAATTTCCTTGTCGCCCGGTGATGAACTGGAAGTCAAAGGAAAAATCCGTTGCAAAGGTTCCGGTACTGTCAGATTGATTTATGATGGTATTCCCATTAGTGTTACAGGTACTAAAATGCGTGATTTGTCTGAAATTGTCAGAACAGCTTCGCAGCAAAGTCAAATGTCTTTTACCGGTAGGTTCTTCAGCTTTCTGAATGAAAGTGTTAAGGAAGGAGTAACAGATGAAAGGCTTAAAAAACACCATCGCCGTTATATGAACAAGTCCAGCGGAGGGATCAAGGATTTCGCCAGTCCGGATGCTTCGATTAAGGCGTTGTTGGTTACTACCGGTAAACTGCCCCAGGCTAATGTCATTTTCAAATGGCGCAGTATTCCGGGCGATGGGCCCTATATTTTCTCCATTCTGAACCAGAATCAAAAAATAGTGGCTCAAATGCTGCTAAAAGACACGGCAGCTACCCTTGATCTCGACCAGCTATTTATCTCGCTTGACGAGGAATACACCTGGCTTGTAACCCGAGGTGAAAAAGATCGTTCAGCACAGATTCCATTTGAGGTTTGTCCGGCGCAGGAGATGAATACCCAGACAGACTTATTGCATGATTCTGGCTTTATCAAAGCAAGTCAGGAGGAACAACAAATGATGATTGCCTACCAACTGGAAGAAGATCACAGTTTTTATCTTGCCCAACAGATTTATCAGAGGTTGCTTGAAAAATCGCCTGATAATGCGATCTATAAAAGAATTTATGCTTCATTTCTGGCACGAAGGGACATGTTACCTGAAGCTGAAAAACTGATCTCCATTAAACACTAAATGCTAATGAAAAAATTGATCTTCCTCTTCATGGGGATAATATCCGGATGGAGAATGGATGCCCAGGAATTTGCTTTTGCTTCAGGCGGAGATAAGTTTGTGCTGGAACGCGTGGAAAACTACAAACTGACTGTTGCGCAAAAGGTTTTTGACGACATGCACCGGGGACGTGGCGACTTTCGACTGCAAAAGCCAACACTGATCATGAACCGAAAACCAGGAGATATGGCTTCTTTCATCCCGGACAAACTTCAAGTGATCCTCGATGAAAAAGCCTATGACGTTTGTGTCTCCTTTGGAAAAGACTCGCTGAATGCGCTGGCTGCCTTGCTTGGGCACGAGTTGATACATTATTACGAGAATCACGATTGGAACAGGCACTTTGCCAAAAAGAATGAAAATCTGGAAACAACCATTCAGCTTGAAAAGCTGGAAGAAGGATTGAAACATGAGGCCCAAGCTGATTATTTAGGAGGGTTTATGGCTTTTTCCGTGGGATATAATACCTACGGCATCATGCCCAAGTTGCTGGTAAAACTGTATGAGACCTACGATTATCCGGAAAATCTTCCCGGTTATCCCAGTCTGGAGGAACGACTGAAGATGGTAAATAGCGCCATGATTCAGTTGAAGGATCTTCAGATTGTTTTTGAAACAGCAAACCTGCTCACCATCCTGGAGCAATATTCGGATGCTTCCATTTATTATAAAAACATCCTGCAAACGTTCCAGGGCCGTGAAATCTATAATAATGCCGGTGTAAATGCAGCGCTTGCAGCACTCGCTTTGACAGATGCGGCAGATATGCCATTAGTTTATCCACTTGAACTGGATCCGAAATCACGATTGTTTGGATTGAAAAGTAATGACAAGGAAAAAGAAGCCAAAAGAGCCAATTTGTTGAAGTTGGCGCTGGATTACTTTGATAGAGCCAGAATATTGGATGAAAATTATGCTCCTTCCTACCTGAATAAAGCTTGCGTACTGGCCTTACAGGAAGAGTGGGAGGATGCAGACTATCTAATAAAGAAAGGCAAAAAGAAAGTCACTGATCCTGCAACAGCCGGCGATTTTCAGGTTTTGGAAGGAATTATGGCTTTCATGCAAAAGGATAGTGTAAAAGCATTAGATTTGTTCCGTAAAGCTGAAGCTCAGGGAAGTGATTGGGCTGAAACAAATATTAGAGTTTTGACAAAGTCCGGAGCAAAGGTGGGAGCATCCTCCATTCCAGGAAAAGGAGTGGAAGAAATTGAGCAATTCCCGTTGGCTGATTTCCTGGCTGCGCCAAATCCGGACAGAGAGGTAAAAGTAGACAAAGAAATATTCTGCGGTGCGCGTCAGTTCAAACAATCCAAATTGTTTATCCACTACGCAAATGCAGGTAAAAAATATCTCCTGGTACAGGAAACACAAGCTGGGTACTCAGGACGCACGCTTCGTAACATTGGTTTAGGGGATAGTCAGGACAAAGTCAAAACTGCCTATGGAAATGCTTCACGAAAACTGGCGCTTTCCACCGGTAGTGTCTGGGTCTATCCCGAATTTAATCTTTTCTTCCGGATTTCAGCCCAATCAAAAGTAGAAAGTTGGGGTGTATTCCGGAGAAGTTCATCTTAATTAATTCACTTTGAAGCATTTAAAGTCAATGGTTATGAAAAAAACAATCTTATTCAGCGCAGCATTTTTGTTGCTAAATTCCCTTTTTGCACAGGATTCCAATCCTGTCGTCATTCTTCAAACTACCGGTAAGGTATCGCTGGTTTCCAAAGGCAAATCCAAAGCCAACCCGGTTGGCGCAGGTGCAGTAGCCAATCCTTCCAGCATCCTCAAAATGAGCAAGGGCGCTTCTGCGGTGGTATTATGCAACGGTCAATATATCACCATTAAAGACAAGGATAAGGCAGATCTTACCAATGTATGTAAGAGTGCACCAGACACACGAAAACAAAAGGTTGATAATGACTTGAATCAAAAGATTATCGCTGCTGTAGATATGGTAGGGGTAGCAAAGGCAAGAGGTGACGGTTGGGTAAGAAACGTAACAGACCCTAAAAAGAGCGGAGATGGTTGGGGAAGTAACGTAACGGATCCTAAAAAGAGCGGAGATGGTTGGGGAAGTAATGTGACTGATCCTAAAAAGAGTGGCGATGGTTGGGGTAATAATGTAACGGATCCTAAAAAGAGTGGCGATGGTTGGGGTAATAATGTAACGGATCCTAAAAAGAGTGGCGACGGTTGGGGTAATAATGTAACGGATCCTAAAAAGAGCGGCGACGGTTGGGGAGGAAAAGGCGCAACGATAAGAGCACTAATGCCATTTGGTAATGTTCAAAAAGGTTTGGTTTGCTTCAGTTGGTCCAGGCCTGATAATAAAGATCCTTATCGCCTGGAAATCATGGACGAAAAAGGAACTTTAGTTCATTCCCAATCCGTAAAAGATACTTCTCTGTGTTTGGATCTGGCCGGGATAAGCCTTGAGGCAGAGAAACCTTACACATGGAGAGTAAAGGTTGATGGCGCCAAAACAATGGTGTCCAATGATTTGGTCTTTGGTATTGGTAGTGCGAAGGATCGTGAAGAGGCCATAGCTTATGCTTCCACGTCTTCTAATTCCGGGAATAGTGAACTTATGGCTTTAGCAAAGGCCGTAGCCCTGGAAAATTATGAATGGTTTTACGATGCTCAGAAGATTTATGAGGATTTGCAAAAAAGCAATCCTTCAAATCTGGTAAAGATGATGCATTCAGCTTTCTGGATGCGGTATGGGCATAAAAAACTGGCTGAAAAAGCTATCTGGTAAAGATGATGCATTCAGCTTTCTGGATGCGGTATGGGCATAAAAAACTGGCTGAAAAAGCTATCAGATAAGGAATACACCATTTAAATAATGGATAAATATAATCCCGGCAGGTCTAAGGCCTGCCGGGATTATATTTATCCATCAGATTTTTGAATTCTTTGGTCGCGCTGATTACTTTCAACTGTGAAATCTTGGGGATTCTTTCTGTTTTTTTCAAACCAAGTTTAAACGCGGTTTCCAAATGAGAAAGTGCCTTTTCAGGTTGGTCTGAAGTAGCCATGGCTAATTTTAAGTAGCCTTCAGGATCCTTGGGCTTCATTCCTAGAAATTGATTGATCCAGACTTTGGCTTTTTCGAAATCATTTTTTTCAATAAACAACCCTCCCATCCCCAAATAGGCATTTGCATAGTTTTGGTCCAGATCCAGAGCTTTAAGGAAATTGGATTCTGCATCAGAAAACTTACCTAATTTGATAAATGTTTCTCCTAAATTTTGATAACCATCCGGGTCATTTGGCACCTTTCGGGTGTACTCAAGAAAAAGGGACTCAGATTGTCCAAAATTTTCTTGTTGGTAGTAGTATAGTCCCAGATTAAAGTATGCATTGTAATAATCTGGCGAATAGGCTATTGTTTTTTCAAAATGTTTTGCTGCTTCAGCAAATTTTTTTTTATTCCAATACACACTTCCAAGATTGAAATGCACTAAGGCGTAGGTTGAATCAATGCCTAAAGCTGTAAAACCACATTGTTCAGCCTCATCAAGAAGGTTTAAGTCTTCAAGCGGGCCAATTATGCTTGCCCAAGGCAATATCCACTTCGGAGCGAAAGAAATAGCTTTTTTAAAATATCTTATAGCTGAAAGGTTATCAGAGATTCTTCGAGATAATAGCCCTAATTCATTATAGGCATAAGCTGCTGTAGTATCCGATTTTAAGACCTTTTCCTGAAACAATCTTGAAAGGCGGTATAACGAATCTTTTTCCAACTGATTTTTGCTTCGCTCTCCTTTAAGACGCAACACCAACCCGGAGAAGTAATATTCTTTTGCTTTTACCTGGGCATAAGAAAGATGATTCTCTCCAAGTAGTTCCGCGGCTTTTTCCAAATATAGTGGGTAAGTCTGATATCGGGAATCATCCAAAGCCCAACGTTTGCGCATTTCCCTGGGGTCAGCCGAAAGATAATCATTGATGGCTTTTTGGGCGTCATCCTGCAGGGAAATAGCCAGATCGTTACGCATCAGGTTTTTGAAAGATCGTATGGATGGATGGTCCTTTATCTGCATATAAATGGTATACGCAGATCCTTCCTCTGGTTGTAGTAAATGTCCTTTGGCAAGAGCCTTTTCAAAATCCCGATATAATTTGAGTACTAAAGAGTCGGAAGTTTGAGGACTTAAAGCGGGCGTTTTGGCCATGGCCGGGGCTTCCACAGGTTGCAGGCTATTTTGTGTGAGGGCCGCTAATGTAGCAGGATCTACTTTCGCCACTGTAAATCTGGAATCTCCCTCTGCCTGTGGTGTTTGAGGCCGGATGGATCTTGTTGCCATTTCAACGCTATCCTGCAAAAAACGTTCTATCTCTTTAAGTGAGACCTCCCGGTCTTTATCGGTATCAGCCAATCCTTTAAGGCCTTTTAAGAGGTAAAAGGAGAATACACTGTGTCCCCCTCCCCAAATTTCATTTTCCAGGGAAAGTTCATCCGGGCCGCAAGACATGATCTTAACTTCATTGGCAAACTGCTTGGCAAGTAATAAAGCCGTAGTTTGGGAACCCACAGCCCCGGAACTTGCCAGATTACCCGACCGGCATGCATCAGCAATCATTAATACCTGCACCTGTTTGGTTACTGCAAGGGTGGTAATAATGGTTTGCAGGTTCATAATGGAAATAGCCCCCAGCATATAGTTGGTTTTAGGGGTATCGTAAGTCAGTAGGAAGCCCATATTGGGGATGTTGGTTTCCACATCCCCATGGCCACTAAAGTAAATAATGGCCTTGTCGTTCGGCTGGCTTTCTCCAATCAGCCAGTATAATGCATTAACGATTTGTGCATAGGTGGCTTTTTCCTCGGTGAGTAAGCGGATTTCATTTTCTGTCAAGCTCCCACCTGCAGGCGAGCGGAGGTAGCTGGCAAAGGATTCTGCGTCTCTGTGTGCAAAGCGCAATTTGGAAATGTTGCTATAATTAGAAATGCCAACCACCACAGCCCGGGTAACCGTTTTGGGCTTAATGGGTTGAATTTGAGCAATACCCAGAACGGGTAAAGTCATAAGGAATAGGTAAAACCAAAAGCGGATTTTTCTAATGGATTGTTTCATATTGGCAGAAAGCTGTGTTTTTGATGCTCAAATATCGAAAATATTTGGAATGTATAAAGCTATTTTTCAATCTGAAATTTGTATTCCACCGATTCTATCCGTGGATTTCCGGCGGCATCTGTTTCCCGAAATACAATGGTAATGCCGATGGTTTCGTCAGCTTCTTTCTCTGTACTGTCAAATGTTACCTCAAATCTGCCTTTGGCGCCCGGAACAATTACACCACGCGGAAAATCTACCCGGGTACATTCACAAGCATCCACGATGTCAATTTTAATCTCCTGGCCACTGGTATTGGTCAACTCAAAAAACAGATTGCGTTTTTCGCCTTTTTTTACCTTCCCAAGATCCACCATTTTTTTATCCCAGGTAACAAAAAGCGTTGAAGCTGCCGGCGTAGGGGATGGTTGTGCCGGAATGGTGGTTTGTGCAATTTGCGGGGTTTTGCAAGCCAGCAAAACCATGATGGTTAATGCAAAAATGGAGTATTTCATGTGTGATAACGTGTTATTTGGAGGTTATGTGGGTCATTTAGGGGGCATTTTGATGGTCATTTAGGGGTCAATTAGGGGTCATTTAGGGGTCATTTTATTGGTGATTTGGGTCATTGAAGTCATTTATTGGTCATTTGGGTCATTGAAGTCATTTATTGGTCATTTGGGTCATTGAAGTCATTTATTGGTCATTTGATTACATAATTAATGACATAAATGACCATCAAAATGACCCCTAAATGCCCCCCAAATGACCATCAAAATGACCCCTAAATGACCCCTAAATGACCATCAAAATGACCCCTAAATGACCCCCAAATGACCCCTAAATCACTTATTTCCCCAACAAATTCTTCCCAGCCTCGATTGCAGCTTTAATGTCAGCGTGGTTTTTTTGAATTCGTTCTTTTTGTTGAGTAAGGTAATCCATGGATTCTTTGGCAGGAGCATCCTTTGCAGGAGCTTTGAACCCTTTCATCCAGTCCATCATGTCGTTTTCGGCCTGCCCCATCTTGGCCAAGGTTTCCGTATAAGCGGCATTTTGCTCTGGTGTCATGGTAGCAGAAATCATAAACTCCTTGATTTCCCTGGCTGAGCGGTTCATTTCCGCCATATCTTTCATCGCTTCATCGTGAAGGGTTTCCGTTTCTTTCAAAAGTGCATCCACCGCTTTTTGGTCGTTATTACATGCTGTGAAAAAAGCAAGGAGGAGTGTTAAAATGGTCAGGTTCTTCATGTTTGAAAATTTGTATTGAAAAAGATAAGCAAAGGTAGCAGTATGCTGCTTTGGTAGACAGGAAAACGCGACTTTTGCAGCGTCAATGATTTTCAAACAGCAGCACAATGTCCTTATTTGCTATTTCTCCCATCGATGGTCGCTATGCCGATAAAACCCAGGAGCTGAATGCTTATTTTAGTGAGTATGCACTCATCCGATATCGGGTATTTGTTGAAATTCAATACTTTATAGCGCTTTGTCAGTATGGTCTTCCACAATTATCCTCTTTTGAAGAAGATAAAATTGATGAGCTCAATGCTATTTTCGAACGCTTTAATCTGGCGGATGCAGAGCAAATTAAACAGATTGAACGCACCACCAATCATGATGTAAAGGCGGTAGAATACTTTCTGAAAGAGCGATTTGACGTGCATGGTTTGGCTGATTTGCGTGAATTCGTCCATTTTGGACTTACTTCTCAGGATGTAAACAACACGGCTACTCCGCTTATTTTTAAAAGTGCCCTGGAAACGGTCTATTATCCCTTGTTGCAATCGGTAAGAGACCTGATAGAGCAAATGGCTCAGGAATGGGGCCGTGTGCCCATGCTCGCACGCACACACGGCCAACCGGCCTCTCCAACCTTATTGGGAAAAGAACTTCAGGTTTTTGTTGAGCGTATGGATGTACAACTTGAGTTGCTGAAAGCCGTTCCTCACCGGGCGAAATTTGGCGGGGCAACCGGCAATTTCAACGCGCATTATGCAGCCTATCCGGATTACGACTGGCAACGCTTTGGAGATGATTTTGTCAGGGAGTTTTTGGGACTGGAGCGCTCTAAAACAACCACCCAAATAGAGCACTACGATTGTTTTGCCGCCCAGTGCCAGGCTATCGGCCGTATCAACACTATACTGATCGATTTTTGTCGGGATATTTGGACCTATGTTTCGATGGAATACTTTAAGCAAAAAACGGTGGCCGGAGAAGTGGGGTCTTCTGCTATGCCTCATAAAGTCAATCCGATTGACTTTGAGAATGCTGAAGGTAATTTGGGAATTGCCAATGCACTATTTCAACATTTTGCCGAAAAACTCCCTGTCAGCAGGCTTCAACGGGATTTGACAGATTCTACCGTTTTGCGAAATATTGGCGTACCTATGGGACACACGGTAGTGGCCCTGAAATCCATTCAAAAAGGCTTGGGTAAACTCATGTTAAACGAAGGCCAGTTGTTTGACGACCTGGAAGACAACTGGATGGTTATAGCGGAAGGCATTCAGGTTATTCTCCGAAGAGAAGGCTATCCACAACCTTACGAAGCGCTCAAAGCGCTTACAAGAGGCCGCAGCCTGGTTACCCGTGAGCACTTGCATGAGTTTATCGATGCACTCGAAATCAGTGATGAGGTCAAAGAAGAATTGAAGCGGTTGACACCACATAATTATGTGGGAGGGTAGGAAGGGTTTATGAGGTTTATGTATCCCGGAATGATATTCCGGGCTGTTTATGGGATTAATACTGCCGTGAGCATAAAAAGACAAGAGCCGCTCTTTTTGGGAGCGGCTCTTGTCTTTTCCAGAGTATTGTGGAACCTTATTCGGTTACAGCGAGGCGCTTGATAATAGCGCCTTTTTCATTTTGGAGGGTAATGGTATAGAGCCCTGCCTGAAGGGCATCGGTTGGGATATCCAACAGGTTCTCTCCAAAGGACAGGGTAAGGTTTCTGCGTTGGCATTGCCGGCCGGAAGCGTCTGTGATAGTCAGGGAGGCTTCCATATTTTCATCAGAGGTCAGCAATAATTTCGCCGGGTATCCTGCGGCCACTGGATTTGGCGACAATTCAGCAAGGAGGCTGGATTCCAGATCATTGGTGGCAGAGAAGTTTTTGGTTTTAAAAACGGCCAATTCCTGAACATCAGCTGGTTGGCAAAGGTCCCATTCACTGTATGCCCGCACGCGCCAGTACAGGTTGCGGTTGTTCGGTATGCCTTTGTTTACAGTTACGGAAGTTTGATTGTAAACCGTTTGATAGAATAACCTTGGAGTTAAATTCGGGAACAAAAAGATTTCTACCGTGTAAAAGGTAGCGTTGGGAACCGGATTCCACTGTAACGTAAAGTTGTTATATTGAACCGTTTGGGAATCAATGGGAGTAGCCAAATGCACAATGGCATCATCGTCAATCATAGGGCCAAGCTCGTTTACCTGCAGGTACTCTGCATGACCGCCAGGGTTCGTGCTTTGCAAATTAGCACGCATGGCATCAATTTGTTCCTGAGTAAACACAGCGCCACATTCATCAGAGGAATACCCCATGATCAGTTTGCCGTCAGAGCGGAAAGGGACATCATTGGGGTCATGCTGTACAGTCTGGCTTTCGCTATTTGCATTACAAGGCCAGCGGTAATTCAGATAATCCGGTTTGGTATCGCAGAAATAGTCGCCTGCCTGATAGCAATTGGAGCCATCCGTTTTTTCCACTTCACGCTCCCAAGGTGCATTTCCGGTAAACAAAGGGGCCGGCTGACTGTAATCCCAGGAAGTACCTTCCCAGCCTACGAAAGGGTGAGGGAGTGATAGATGGTGTCCGGCTTCGTGTGCCCAGGTACGGTTGCCCGGACCGGAGCAGTTTTTGGACATGACAATGGCATCCATCCAGGAATAGCCGCAGTTGCCGGCAGGATCAGCTACAATAAAGCAATTGAGTCGATCTGGAATACGGTTCGTTTCAATCAATTCTGCGCCACCATCCCATTCATGATTATGCCAGTCAGAATTATTCAGATATCGAAACGCATCACCTTCTACAAGATAAAAACGAACTTTTGCCTGAATGAAGTCCTCGTTCATCTGGCAGACAGATTGGATGGCCTGCTCCAGCGGATAATAACCGCTTCCGGCATCCGTTCCGGTGATTTGTAAAGTAACAGGAACATAAAGCCAGTTGGTGTCACTTCCGCCACGTTCCGCAGCGATGGCCGCTCTATTCAACCGGTAATATTCCAACCAGGGGTCTATGCCACGCGTGCCGCACCATTCTGTTGCATTGGGCTCTTGAGCCAGGGCTGCATAGGATTGTAATAACAAAGCAGCAAATACGGAGTAAAGTTTCAAACGCATTAAACGAGCAGGTAGTTGATTTGAAAAGCAAATGTCACAATTCCTGAAACAGTTTGCTAATTAGTTTTTAAAAAAGACAATGTCCGACACAAATTCCCCCATAAAATGGTGAATTATTTCGTGTGCCGTACAAGTAACACCGTATGTTTGCCGCGGTTTAAAAATATCAAACTTTTATGGGTACTGGGAGCCACCATAGCCACCATCCGCTAAGCCGCGCAGGACTTTTAATCACACTGGGTATCATTTTTGGTGATATCGGCACTTCTCCGCTCTATGTAATGAAAGCCATTGTGGGTGAAGGGCAGGTGATTGACCGAATGACGGTGCTGGGAGGTGTTTCGCTTGTTTTTTGGACACTGTTGATTCAAACAACCATTAAATATGTGTTTTTGGTCTTACGCGCGGATAACAATGGCGAAGGAGGCATTTTTTCCTTGTATTCACTTGTTCGTCGTCGGGAACGATGGCTTTTAATTCCAGCGCTGGTTGGTGGAGCGGCTATGCTGGCAGAAGGGATGATTACTCCTCCCATTTCTGTGTCTTCTGCGGTAGAAGGTTTGGCAATTAAATATCCGGGAATCCCAACCATGGGAATTACCATCGTCATTATTTCCATTCTGTTCTTTATTCAGCGATTTGGTACAGCTACGGTGGGACGTAGTTTTGGTCCGGTTATGTTAGTTTGGTTTAGTATGCTTGCCGTATTAGGAGTAAGCCAGATTATCCATATGCCGGAAGTTTTTCAAGCTATAAACCCAATGTGTGGCATTGAGTTATTGACACATAGCCCGCATATGTTGGTGGTTATGGGAGCAGTATTCCTATGCACCACCGGTGCAGAAGCACTTTATGCCGACTTAGGGCACTGTGGCAGAGAAAATATCCGGGTAAGTTGGATTTTTGTCAAGATTTGCCTGATGCTCAACTATTTTGGTCAGGCAGCCTTTTTGTTACATCATGAAGGCTCGGCATTGGAGGAAAACCCATTTTACGGTGTTATGCCTGCCTGGTTCTTATGGCCCGGTATTATCATATCCACTTTCGCTGCGGTAATCGCCAGTCAAAGTATGATCTCTGGCTCATTTACGTTGGCTTCAGAAGCGATTCGTTTAGGATTTTTGCCTAAAATGACGGTAAAGTTTCCTACCAATATGAAAGGTCAAATCTACATTCCAGGGATTAATACCTTTTTGTGGCTGGGATGTGTAGCCGTGGTCCTTTATTTCCAGCAGAGCTCCAAAATGGAGGCAGCTTATGGCTTGTCGGTAGTCTGTACCATGATTTGCAGCACAATCCTTTTGTCTAACTGGATGATTTTGCAGCGAACCCACCAGGCATTCGTTTGGCTATTCCTCTTGTTCTACCTGGTTTGGGAAGGTGGATTCTTTTTGGCCAATACCCTGAAATTTTTAGAAGGGGGGTACGTAACCGTTATCATGGCTTCCTTCCTGTTTGGTACTATGTACCTATGGGTAAAGGCCAGAGGTGTTAGAAAACGTTATTCCGACGAAACGAAAATCAGAGATTTCCTTGATCAGTTAATTACCCTTAGTAACGACTCAGAGGTGCCTAAATATGCCACTAACCTGGTATTTCTTACCGGTGCCAAAAGCGTAAACAAAGTAGAAGAGAAAGTACTTTACTCCATTCTTCAAACCCAGCCAAAACGGGCAGACGTGTACTGGTTTGTGCATATAGAAACCACCGATGAGCCATTTACCATGGAATATGAGGTGAACGCCATAGCACCGGATGATGTGTACAAAGTAAACTTCAAATTAGGCTTCCGTGTTCAGCAACGCATGAACGTGTTTATGCACAAAGTGGTGGCAGAGCTCGTGGAAAATGAAGAGCTCACAGTTCACTCACGCTACCATTCAACTGCCAGCAAATATCCAACCGGTGATTTCCGCTTTGTGATTATACAGGAATTTTTGTCGAATGAAAATGAACTGCCATGGGCTGAACAATTGATCCTTTCGACTTACCTGACGGTCAAAGGATGGGTTTCCTCTCCTAAAAACTGGTTTGGTCTGGATTCTGATTCTGTAGATATTGAAGAAGCGCCATTGGTGTTAGAGCCTGTAAAGGCAGTTGGCTTGAAGCGCGTGGCCAGTAGAAACGATAGAAAATTCTGATATGCAAATAGCAGATTGGTATGCTGTAGCCAAAGCGCTCCATCTTATAGGCATGGTATCCTGGATGGCAGGAATATTCTATTTGGTTAGGATCATGGTATATCATGCCCAATCTAGGGAAAAATCGCCTGATTCCCGTCTTGTATTACAGGAGCAATTCACAGGCATGGAATGGAAAGCCTACAAAGTAATCATCCAACCTGCGGTAGTCATAACCTGGGCGGCCGGATCTACCTTGCTATCTATTCAAACTGCCTGGTTGCACCAACCGTGGATGCATGTGAAGTTAACGCTACTGGTTTTACTGACGGTATACACTCACGGCCTTCAGCATCATATGAAAAAATTGGAGGCAGGAACATCCAGCCGCACGCATTTGTTTTTTCGTGCATGGAACGAGGTGCCGACCATTGTAATGGTCGGCATTATATTCCTCGCAGTATTTAAAGACCGGATCAACTTTTTTACCTTGTTTACCGGTCTGATATTGTTCGTTTCGCTTATTGGATGGGGGATTTGGAAGGTTAACCGGCGAGCCAGTTAAAACATCAACTTATCGTAACGTTCTCCAACCACTTTCCAGTTGATCAGATTATAGAATGCGGTAATGTAATCCGGCCGTTTGTTCTGGTATTTCAAGTAATAGGCATGCTCCCACACATCGAGCCCGAGAATAGGGGTGCCAAGTTGTTTGGAAACATTGAGCATCAACGGATTGTCCTGATTTGGGCTGGTACAGATAAACAATTTTTTATCCTTGCCAACACATAGCCAGGCCCAGCCTGATCCGAATACACTTTTAGCCGCATTGGAGAATTGCTCACGGAATTTATCCTCCGATCCAAACACCATATTGATGGCTGCAGCCAAATCTCCGGCCGGTGCTTTTACCCCACCCGGAGCTATAGTTTGCCAAAAAAAGGTATGGTTCCAGTGTCCGCCGGCATTATTGCGAATTTTTTTGTCTTCATCCGAAGTGGTTATCCGCTTAACGATATCTTCTAATTCATAATCTGCATATACGGTTCCTTTAACCGCGTCGTTTAAGTTCGTTACATACGCATTATGGTGCTTGCCATGGTGAATTTCCATGGTCATTTTGTCGATATGTGGCTCCAGTGCAGCCGAATCAAATCCAAGTGCTGCCAGGGTAAATGGTTGGGTGCGACGGTTTTTGGGCGGGGGAAGGATCGTTGCAGTATTGCCAGTTGATTTGGCGGCGGATTTACAAGCCTCCATAAAGGTTGAGGTGGCGGCTGCAATACCCAGAAAAAGGCCGGTTTTGAGAAACGCTCTTTTTTCCATGTTGAATAAAAATAGGTGGTTGAAAAATAAAATGACGCAGCGAAAGTAAGTGGCTTATGCCGGATATCTGTATGATAACAGTCATTTTAAAAACAAAAATTCCTTGATTTTAAACAAAATGAGTTCTTTTGCACAGTGTCGCAGAACTCGCTGACATTCAGGTCAATAACCCGATACACAGCCCTGCCTGACGCAGGTAAACAATTGTTTCTTTTATGCCGGATTCATCCAACCCAACAACCTCTTCCTCCATGAGTTCAGCCGCTTATTCTGGCGCAGCTATGGAATGGCTAAACGCACAACCTGCTCCTCCAATGCGTGCTGATCTGAGCGGATTAAGCAATGAACTTGCTATCAGATTGATCCATGAGATGATCGATAATCGGCCTTTTGACCTTCCTTTACAAGCTAACCCGCCTGCAGGAGATTGGATCAACCATTTTTATTTTGAAGCCAGAAACAGGGAGAAAGTATTTGGAAGTAAAAATCTACGGATAGGATATCCTTTTGTCTTGACCAATATGGGGGGGCAGGAAGTGGCGGCGCCCCTGTTTTTGTGGCAAGTTAGTCTTGAACCCAATCAATTGCATCCGGATCAGTGGCAAATCCAACGCACAGACCTACATAATTTGCAGCCAAACTATCCATTTTTTCACTTGTTTGATGCGTTATACGCTACGGAATTTTCCAAATTAGCTGAATCTGTAATAGACAATAACAAACTCAATGTCAAAGGCTTTAGTGCATTGTGTGAGTCAGTGCGCCAGCACCTGGGATTAGTGGAAGATGGGTTGCCCCTTAGTATTCAGCCATTTGAAAGATGGGAAGGCGAACGTAGCTCCGGTCGGTTATTATGGTCGGCAGTAGCCGGAATTTTTCCTTCGCTGCCCAGAACACAGGTAACACAACCACCTCTGGTTGCACCGGACTTACCTGCTGAAGCTTCTGATTGGTCGCATAGTTTTACCCTATTACCCCTCGACCCCTCTCAGCGCTCCGTTATTGGCGCCGTTCAACGCAATGCGCTTACCGTTGTGGAGGGTGCATCAGGTTCAGGTAAAACTTATCTGATTTCAGCAATTGTTATGAATGCTTTATCCAATGGCAAAAAATGCCTGGTGGTATCCAAAAGCATTACCTCTCTACGAAGGGCACAAAAATTTCTGTTGGAAAAAGGCATTGGAGAGTGCTCTTTCGTATTAAGAGATATAGATGGAGATAAACTGATGCTGGCAGATATGCTTCGGATGAGTGCCGATGCTAAAAGTAAACCGAACCATAACCCTGAATTATTTAAGACGGTTTTGAATAAAACCCAACGGGAACAGGGAAAACTGGATCAGGCCTGGGAGGATATTCATAAACCATTTTTTGGGCAACTCAACTTTTCCGAAACAGTAGGCCGGTTCTTGCGGGCCAACCGAACGGAAGGGAAAGAGCTTTTATTGAGCTTGCTTAATCCATCCGAGTTTACCTATGAAGTTGAAGAATACGAAAAGATCGTTGCGGCCATCTATGCATCTGAGCCCTTGTTCAGGCGCTTCCCAACGCTGCACCATCCGCTTAACCGATTGAATCACAATGTTTTCGGTGATTTTGAAAAGGAAAAAGGAAGGTCCTGGACCGAAACACAGGTTCGACAATTACTTGCCAAAGCGACCAATTTGCACCATCGGTTTATTGGCCAAACCAATGACTATGATGAAAGTCTCCATGATCTTTTTGAACAGTATTACAATGACCTTTCATTATACATCAAGCGGATACAGAATGGGTTGGAAGATGGTGTGATACGCTTTGGTCCGGATTTTGAAAAACCGCTTTCCGGCAGCGAGAAACTCTACGGTGTATTTTCTGAAAAGTATAAGGAACTGGTTGCTGCCAAGGAGCGTATTGCGGGGATATTTGATGAAATGCGTCAGGCGTATACACTGCGCAGGTATTTTGAATTTGATTTTCCTGCTCAATTTGACCCCAGAAATATCCGCAAGATCAGCGAATTAACGAAAGACTTTGATGCCGCACTAAAGATGTGGCGCAGAAGGGTGCCGGCGATTGTGCGGGAAGATGTAAGACGTTTGAATGCTAAAAGTATCCACTCAGAACTGGATTTCCGTGAGCAGATTAAGGATCTGGAAATAGCTTTGGATACTTTCGTAGAAGAATTCAATGCAACGGGGCTCTATCAGGAGCCACTTCGGCATGAGATGTTGACTATTCCCAAGCGCCAGGAATTTTTGGAGGAAGTGATTGCCAGGTTGGAAGACACACAGTTTTATCTGCGAGATTTTGATGACTTCTATATTTGGCAAAAACACTGGCTTGCGTTGCCGCCAGCAGCACAAAAAACAGTACGTGCACTTTGTAAAATCAAACCACAAAATTGGCAGGCAGCGTTTGAAAGCTGGTACCTGCACCATTTGCTGCAAAAGGAATTCCGACCAGAATTTCAGTGGGATGATGATACCCTCAGTAATGTAAGCGCTTATAGCAGAGAATTGAGGCAAATGATGCCCGGGCAAATCAGTGCCAACTGGCAGGAACGGAAAATTGCGGCTCTAAAAGCGATGAAATCAGCCCATGGAGCAGATTATAAGAACTGGTTTGGTAAGGACAACCGTAAGTTGTCGGCATCACTCCGGGCTGAAACGTTGTTCCATTTACATATGCATCCGCTCACGGAAACCCTGCCAGTGCTCCTGTCAACCCCAGAAGTAGCTTTGGATGTACTGCAACTTTCCAAAATGCAATTTGATGTGGTGCTGGTAGATGAAGGGCACAATATTCCCAAACAAGAGTGTTACCACCTTTTTGAATTGGCCAAGCATCTGGTGGTCTTTGGTGATGAACGCCAGGATATGACCCCATTTGCCGAGGATGACATCCTCGAATTTTGCAAAGGCATCGGAGCAAAGTCCATGCATCTGGACTATCAGCACCAGGATACACCGGAAGGTTGGGTGCGATTCAACAAAATAGCATTTGGTACTCCGTTCAAACGGATGCCTTCCGGCAGATCGGCGCTCGATTCTACGGTTGTGGTAAATGTGGAAGGCCGGTATGACGAACAACATGGAACAAATGAGGCTGAAGCTCGTCAGGTTATTGATTGGCTCAATCTAATTGAACCGACCCCGACCAACACTTACCCAATGGTGGGAATTGCTTGTGCCACTGTTCAGCAAAGGGATCTCATTGCCGCTCAATTGCTGAAAATCAGGCAACGAAAAATGGCAGGCTGGGAAAAAATTCAACAATTATTCCTGAACGGATTGGGCGTTTATCAGTTCTCCGAAATGCAGGGACAACACGTGGATGTATTGCTGCTATCCATGACGCATGGAACGACGGATGCCCAGGGAAGCCTTACCAGACAATTGCATTTCTGGAATACCCCTTTGGGCATCAATCAGCTGCACGTGGTTTTGACTCGTGCAACACAAAAATTCTACATCGCACACAGTATTCCGGAAGGGCTTCATTCTGTTCTGGCTGCCGACAAAAATTTCATTGGCACCTGTATCTTGTCTCATGTGGTGACTTTTGCGGATTACCTGCAGCAAGGCGACCGTGAAGCAGCAGAAGAGCAGCTGAATAAAATGAAGCAACTGCTCAACTATGTGGATTCTTATTTCGAGCCAACAGTGTTTGGAGAAGAAGTAGAGCTGGCTTTACGTCCGTATTTCGAGCAAAGTCAAATGAAGCGTTCTGCTATGGCTGCTGGTGTTCGGGTGCCGCTTTATATTCAGGCCAAGGGACAAGGAGAACAGAGCAGCGTGTTGGCTTTTGATGGCGTATTGGCTAAAACAGCTTTGCCAAGCTATGAATGGGAAGAAAAACTGGGGAATTATTTCAAACAGCAGGGTATTATTTTCATCCCGGTATTGGCTGCTCATTGGTGGCGTAGCCCAAAGCAAGAGGCCCGAAAGCTTGCCAGTCGATTACTTAAGCATGATGATTAATGCTTTGATACAGTCCGGTTTGTAGCAAAATCCGGAGGTAAACAAATCCTTGCTGCAACAAAAACATAAATGCAATTCCTGAAACGGAATGCATCCCAATTACGACGTCGAGGCACCAGTAGATCAGAAGGAGCATCGTTTGTATTGAAGCGAACAGCAGGAAGGATGAAAGAATCCTGTACTTATGGTGGGTGAGGGTTTTCCAGCCCTCTCGAATTCCTTTCCCAACCTTGCTTCCATGCCGGATGATGTGGATCCTGGCAGAGATTGACCACAGGTAAAGCAATGCCAGGCCAGACAGATACATTATTGTCAACAGAATGACCACCCAAACAGTCACTTCTTCTGATGTAAAGTATTCCAATGCCCATTGTAAAGACAACAAAACCGGTACCCACACCATGGCCGTCCATACCAGGGCAATGGCCAAAAAGGAGGCGCTAAGCTTTAGGAATAAAAAAAAATACTTGCTGCCCCCGATCCAAAAATCACTAATCTTAGGCCTAGCAGATAAAGTAGTGCAGTATATCAGCCCGGCATGTAGAAACACAGAAAAAAGCATCCACAACAGTATCAGCCATCTCAAATGTCCGATTAGTGGGGTAATGGAAGCCCCGTGTACTTTCAGGAAATCAGTTATAACGGTATGATCATACCCGGTCATCAACCGATCCAATTCCAGGGAATGTCCAATAGAGGTTTGAAGTACCCCGTGTACCTGCATCCCAAGGGTAATAGCTAGCCCGGTTTGCAAAAGGTAAACCACACCTGCAACCCGCCAAAGGCGCGCAGATGCATGGAAGGCTATGGAAAGAGTCCGGAACATGTAGGAATGACTGGGGTTACATCAAAAAACTTAGGGAATGTAGCAGGTTTTGTATCCAAAAGGTTGCTTTCGCTGCATATTTCCATAAGGGGGTGGAATTGGGCTTAAGGGTATAACTATTGTTGTTAAAATCCATATCCAGCCCGATTTTATGAAGCGGGTCTATCTGTGCAGATATTACATCAGGTCTGTCCAGAATGATAATCCGGTGACTGCCTTCCTTACCATCCCATGGATAGATCTCTGCGGTTCCGTCAGCGAAAGTAACCAGAACGTCTACTGGGGTGATCCATTCTCCAAGTCGTTGAAGCACAATAGTGGAGCGTTTTTTACCTGCACCAGTTCCAGCTTCGTAGGTAAAAGCTGTAGCCTTTTGGCCAAAAATACCCTGTGAAGAGGGCAAGGGTTCATTGAGGATGTCAATGACAGCATAATCCATTACCATGGCTTTTTCAATGCTGTTTACAAATAACTGGTACACATTTTGGGCAAAAACACTATCGAAATCAGCATGCAAACGCTCCCGCAGCACCGCCTTGAAATCCACACCTTTGGGGTGTTTAAATTTCCATCGATCAAAATAGGTCTGCAAGAGCAAGTCCATTTTTTCTTCACCGATTAATGCATGAACGGTTCGTAAAGTAGTGGCAGGTTTACTGTATATCAGCGGTTTGAAGTTGCGCTCACTGAAGTGCCAACCCGGGCGGGCGGTAATTCCTTCACGCGGATTGGCCATAGTAGAATATTCAGTTCGGGTGAGTTCCCGGTTATTAAAGCCATATCCAAAGATATCCACCAGTGACTTATCTGGTCCATAGGCAGCATCAATGATCCGGTCTTCAAAATAGGTGACAAAACCTTCATCCAGCCAGGCTTCCTCCTTTTCATTGGATGCAACAATGCCCATAAAATATTGGTGAACAAACTCATGAACCACCAACGACTCCATAGTGCGAATGCCGGAGGGCATGCCATAAAAAGTCCCCACTGTAATCAGGGTAGGATATTCCATCAGTCCTGAGCGAAGTCCGTGAAAGGGTGGATCTATCACTGTAATGCTGGGGTAAGGATATTTTGCCACATGCTTATTCAGATATTCAAGGGCAAATTTTAAGGCATGAAGATACCTGGGACCCAAATCCGCATGCTCAGGGGAAATAAGTAATCGTATTTGCACATCCTGCCACCGATCTTCCTGGACCTGGAACCTTGGGTAAATGGACCATGCAAAATCAATCACATCCTCCGCATGGTAATGCCTTGTGGTGGTTCCGTCCGGGTTTTGTTTTTCGTTTGCCAGACATCCTGATGCTCCCATTACAAATTTACTGTCGGTGGTAATATGCACGTCATACACCCCGAAATCGGCATAGAATTCTGTTTGTCGGAAAAACTGATGGCAATTCCAATCCCATTTGCCAGCTGCATTCATTTCAAATACGCCAAGTTGTGGGAACCAATGGCAGAAGAGGTAAAAATCCTTGCTATAGCCGGCTCTGGCGATGGTTTTCGGTACCCGGGCCTGCCAAACCAGCGAAAAGGAGGCAGTCTCACCTGGAGCAATTGGTTTATCCAGGATTACTTCCAATACAGATTGATCCTGAGGATTTTGATCATCAGGCTGAACAAAACGTGTTTGGGTGGTTAAGTCAATGGTCCCCCGGGCAATTTTCTGAATATCTACCCAGCCCCACTGTTCAGCTGTTCGGCGGTCAAATGGTTGTCCAAAAATTTGCGTAGTACCTTTCAGGAAGGTAGATTCCGTATTTTTAAACGCATTGAAATACAGATACATCCGCAAATTATTAACCGGCTCCGGGCTTTGGTTGGTAAAATGGATGGTTTGGGTGGCATACAACATCCTGTTTTCATGATCCAGCGTTACATGCATTTCATAATTGGCTGGCCTTGCGCTAAGCGCTTTTGGGAAAAAAGGGTCGCATTGACTGATTCCAACCCCTGGCAGGAGGATCAATCCGAACAAAAAAGTAAGAATGCGAAAACGCGTTATCATGCTGTTTGCCAATGAGATGCACAAAGGAAGCAGAATTGTAGCTTTTTGTTCAAAGTTTTGAGCATCTTGTTGCTAACTTTGTCAATTAAAATCGTTTTAATATTAAAAACAATGCACATGCGTAAGCAATTGCTCAGATTTTCAAGCCTGTTGGTGGTTTTTTCCATCTTAATGGTATCATGCGATAAGGAGGAGGATAAAGTTGAAGAGAGCCCGTTATTTCAGTTGTTAGAGGATCCGGCAATCATGATTGATACTGTTGCACAAGCTGCCGACACCTGGGATTACGGTTTTGCCTTTAGTCCACTAAAATCCGGAAGTATTTCAAATCTTGCAATGAAACTTCCGGCCACAGGCGCATTTAAAGTAACGCTATGGGATTTAAGTGGAAGCAGCCCGGTGGCGTTGCATGCACACAATATCAATTCCGGAGAGGTACATAAAATCTACCGGCAGGATGTAGGGGGAATTCGGGTGGATGCCGGCAAGAAATATGGCATTAGTATCCTGGCAAATACGTTTTACCGGGTAAGCAAAGCAGGCGGCGGCGCCTTCACCTTCCCCAGAACCATAGGAAATATTGTGGTCCATGATTTCCATGAAGCGATAAATAATTCGGGCCTGGCCAGTTTTCCTACAGAAACGAACGACACCCGGGTAGCTCCATGTGTGGATGTTATCTTCATCGCAGATTAAGTGGTGAACCGTTATCGTATCATCCTTTTGTTTTTGTTTCATGGGTGGTTGTTGCCGGCGCAGCAACTTCCATTGGATTCATTGCTTAAAATGGAAAAGCAATACCGGAATGAAGATACCATTCGGGTAAAGTTGCTTACAGATATTGCACGCAGGTATTATTCCGTTGATCCCACAACAGGGATGGCTTTTGCGGAAAAAGCCATTCAGTTAGGGAAAGCCCTCCCAGATAAAAAGTTCCTCGCAGGAGCATACAGTAGCATGGGAGGCAACGCCCTCACTTTGGCCGACTATCCAACAGCCCTGTCAAATTACCAACAGGCATTGAGCATTAATTTGGAGATCCGGAATCAACAAGGAATTGCCAATAATTACAACAACATCGGGTTAGTATATTCCAGCATTTTTGATTATCCCAAGGCCCTGGAATACTACCAAAAGAACCTGAGTATCAACGAAAAGACCGGCAATAAAACCAGCACTGCTAATACTCTTGGGAATATTGGTTCGATTTATAATGTGCTGCAGGACTATCCCCAGGCGATTTCCTATTTTGAAAAGGCGCTGCAAATCAGTGAAAAGGAAGGGAATTTGCAGAATGTAGCCGGTAATCTCTCCAATTTAGGCAATACTTACACGCACCAAAGAAATTTTACCAAAGCTCTGGAATATAAGCAGCGGGCATTAGGCATGTACGAAAAGCTTGGAAATCAATCAGGCGTGGCGCTCAATCTGGGTAATATTGGTAATGTGTTCAAGGAAATGGGAGATCATGCCTCTGCCATCCAGTATCATGAAAAGGCGCTGGCTGTTTTTCAAAAGATAAAAGACAAAAAAGGTATCGCTTCCAGCTACACCAGCCTTGGCGAGTTGTATTTAATCCAGCGGAATTTGCCATTGGCATTAGAAACAACGCAAAGGGCATTGACCATTGCAGATGGATCCGGGTTATTGAAAAGTGCGAGTGATATTTATCGGAATTTATCCAGGATTTATGAGTCGCAAAGCCGTTTTGACAGCGCCTTTTTGGCCTACAAAAGTTATATTTTGTTGCGAGACAGCATCAATAACGTTGAAAAAAAGACGGAATTGACCAGAAAGACCCTGCAATTTGAGTTTAGTAAAAAAGAAGATTCGCTCAGGCAATACCAGGCACTCACAGATGCCAAACTGCAGCAGCAAACCTTACTTGCTGCCCAGCGGCAAAAAGAACTCCAACTACAACAAATCGCCATTAATCTGGCTACCAAAGAAAAAGAAATACAACACCTGGCTTATCTGAAATCTCAGGCTGATCTGCAATTTGAGCAAAGTTCCAGCAGAGAAAAAGAAGAAAAATTAAAGCGATCCGAGAACGAGAAACAGCTTCAGCTTACACAGATGAGCTTGCAACAAACGCAGTTGGAATTGAAAGATAAAGAGATCCGATCGCGGAAGGTTCAAAGTCTGCTGTTTTCAGGAGGAATCCTTCTGCTCAGTTTGTTGTCGTTCCTTATCTTCCGTAACTTCCGGAACCAACAAAAAGCCAACCACACGATCCAACTGGAAAAACAAAAGTCTGAAGAACTCCTGCACAATATCCTGCCAGAGGAAGTTGCAGCGGAATTGAAAATCAATGGGCAGGCGTTGGCCCGTCATTTTGAATCCGTTACGGTGTTATTTACGGATTTTGTCAATTTTACCCGGATTTCAGAAGAGTTACAACCTCAGGATCTGGTGAATACACTTCATTGTCATTTTCAGGCATTTGATCATATAATGGAAAAGCACGGATTGGAAAAAATAAAAACCATTGGAGATGCCTATATGGCTGTTTCTGGGTTGCCCATACCTACTCCGGATCATGCAGCGCGTGCAGCTTGTGCGGCATTGGACATACAGGCTTATATAAATCTGAATTTGCAGGATCATAAAGACGGATTCCGTATCAGAATTGGGTTGCACAGCGGACCGGTTGTGGCTGGTATCGTCGGAGTGAAAAAGTTTGCATATGATATTTGGGGGGATACCGTTAATACAGCATCTAGAATGGAAAGTGCCAGTGAGCCTGGAAAAATCAATATAAGTCAGACTACCCGGAATCTTTTAGGAAGTACCTTTGAGTGTGAACCGCGCGGTGCTATTTCAGCAAAACATAAAGGCGCGATGGAGATGTATTTTTTAATTCAAAGCAAGTAAACTGCTTTCTGTCAAAATTCTTCCACATGGAACGCTACGGTAAAGTTTTACTCATTGCCATCCCGTTTTTTATCCTGCTTATCTTGATTGAAAAGGCCTATGGTTTGTGGAAAGGTGAGGATAGAACACCCATTATGGATATGGTTTCCAGCTTAATGTCGGGTTTAACCAATGCGGTTAAAGATGTATGGGGTCTGAGTATATCCATCCTTTCCTATGCATGGATGGTAAGTCATTTGGCGCTTTTTCGTCCGGAAACAAGTTGGTGGATGTTTGTGGTGGCCTTTATGGTACTCGATTTTCAGGGATACTGGGTACACCGCTGGGCACATGAAATCAATTTTTTTTGGAACAAACACCTGATACATCACAGCAGTGAAGAGTTCAACCTTCCCTGTGCTTTGCGCCAGAGTATCTCTTCTTTCATCAGTTTATTCACTTTTTTTCTGCTTCCGGCAGCATTGTTAGGCATTCCAACCATGGTAGTTGCCACCATCGCTCCATTGCATTTATTTGCGCAGTTTTGGTACCATACACGTCATATTCATCACATGGGCTTTTTGGAACAGATCATTGTTACGCCCGCTCATCACAGGGTGCATCATGCGATCAATCCGGTGTACATGGATAAAAATTACAGTCAGATATTTATCATTTGGGATAAGTTATTCGGCACCTTTCAGGAAGAACTGCCGGAAGTGCCACCGGTTTACGGTATTACCAGGCCGGCTGCTACATGGAATCCCATTAAGATCAATTTTCAGCATATTTGGCTCTTACTGAAAGATGCCTATTACGCCAGGGACTGGAAAGATAAGTTTCGACTCTGGTGGAAACCCACCGGTTGGCGTCCGGCAGATGTGGCAGCACGTTTTCCGGTGAAAAAAATTGAGGATGTTTACCACTTCCAAAAATATGACCCATTTAGTTCTATTACCATGAAATCGTGGTCGGTTATTCATTTGGTACTCTTGATGATCCTGTCTGGTCATTTTTTCGGGTTTATAGCAGAAATTGGGAGTCCGGCAATCTTTCTGTACGGGTTGTTTTTATTTGTCAGCATTTACAGCATGGCTGAACTGGCTGACCGAAATCCGCGCGTGCTGGTGTATGATCTGATCAGGGTAGGATTCGGAATGGCCATACTTTGGTTCCAAAAGGATTGGTTTGGCTTAAATGCCATTCTGTCTAACGGGAGTTTGTTGGTAGCAAGCTATCTGGTCTTGTCATTGATCATGACCCTTTATTTGCGGTATTTCGAACCGGGAGAATCAGTATCCAACAACGCCCATGCATCAGGTATACGGGCATGATTAACATTTACATTTTAACAAACCATCATATCATTTTCATGAAGCATCTTTTTTTGACGCTATTTTCCGTATGCCTTGTTGGCTATTTGAATGCCCAGGAGTCAGATCCCTCAAACTGGATGCAATCCTACGGTTCGAGCATTGGTTTTGAAGTAGGCAAAACCTATTATTCCCTGGTTTCGGATGCTAATTTGAGAGAGAAAACCAATACACAATCTATGGTGCTAACCAAACTGCCTATTGCCAGTAAAATTGAGATTTTGAGCGTTTCCACCGATTCTCTTTCCTTAAAAGGAGTTAAACTGCCTTGGGTTCAGGTGAAAACAGCCGTAGGAGGAAAAGTATATACAGGATATTTATGGGGCGGATTTCTGGCCCTGGCAAGTATTCAAACGCCCAACGAAGAATATACCCCGAATGCAGGTGTGCTATACCTGACGGGTGTTTCTGCCTATGATGAGGCCAAACATTTACTAACGGTTCAGGTCCGTGCAGCTAAAGACGGAAAGGAACTTGCCAAATGTGAGTTTACCACTAATGGCGACCTGTCATACTACCCGGAATTTGCCATTCGTTTTGAGCCCTTTAAAAATGTAAAAGGGGTATTAACGGTGAACTATTATTACCCGGCTTGTGGTTACCCGGCAGGAGATAATGTGATTTTCTGGTTGGAAAACAATCAAATGATTAAAGTGCTTGAAACCTCCTCCATTTCAGATGGCGGCGTATTTTATAGTGCAGAAGATTACCTGATGCCTTCAGACAAAGGTGGCATTGGCGATCATATTCTGGTAGTACGGGATCAGTCAGAATTTGAAGAAGGCGACAATGGACCAGTTCGGACTGCCCAAAAATACAGTCTTACACTCCATAAATGGAATGGCGTCAAACTGGTAAAAATGAAGGATTGGAAATAGAGATAGACTATGAGAATGACAAAAAAGGGCCGTCATTGCGACGGCCCTTTTTATCAAATCCAAACTGTCTTATTAAAGCGATTTATTTTTTCATCCAGCGGCATACCATGGCGCAAAGGATGATTCCTTTAATGATTTGCCACATATCCGGACTATTGGATTTTAATCGGGAATGTAATGTCAAAATCTACATCACCACCCGGATCAGAAGGGTTGCTTTTATTGCTTGGTTCATGGTATAGTTTTACCTGAATCGTTCCGTTAGATGCAGTGCCTGGTACCCAATTCGTATTTCGGCCCAGTGGAGCGCCATTGGAATCAGTGTCGAGTGGTGTTATGGTGAGGTTGGCGCCGGTGACCTGATAGGTAAACAGGTGCTCGGCACTCTCTTCAATAATTTCAGCTGTGAGATTTAAGGTTGGTGTTTGTGTTTCGTCATACACAAATACCTCGCATAAAATAGGGTCTGCTCCTGCTGGAATAGTTACTTCACCAATAGAATCCCAAATGCCATCTCCATTGGTTTCAAGGGCTACAACTGTTTGAGAAAAACCCGTTCCATTGAGTTTTAGCTCAACTCTGGTGATGTTCTCTTCACTGGTATGGTCATGTTTGTCGCAACCGGTTAAGGAAAAAAGGCTGAGTGCTATGGCTCCGAAAGCCCATTTAGTTGCTGTGAAATAGTACATTTTCATGTTAAAGAAATTTGTTGTGTGATTGGTTGTTGATTGTTTTAAAAAATCCATTTAGCCCGAAGTCCAATGTTGATACCTGGCGCATCCGCGTAATACCTGAATAGATCCAGATATTCTCTATAGGAGACGTTGGCCAGGTTTTGCACGGATATTCCGGTTTCAAGCATTTTTTTTCCCAGGGAAAAAGTATGCGCTGCTTCCAGCGCAAGGGTGGTGAAAGTAGCCGGTGCAGCTTTGTTCAGTCCCTCTGCCGGAATGCGCCACTGGCGTGCAACGGTAGTAGCCAGTAGCCGAATAAAAGTGGGTGTTTGCTTTTTGTTTGCCCTGTCAGGTTGCCATTTTATTCCGTATTGATACCGGTCGGCGGGCATGAGGGGGAGCCAGTCATACACTTTGGTTTGTTCCATAGAAACTACCTCTCTGCGCGCAAACAAGGTTGAGTATCTGGCTTCCAGCCAAACCTGAGGAAGCACTTTTTGCGCAAGACTGGCGTCTAAACCCTTAAGTATTGCGTCATTTTGCCTGTAATAATAGGCCGGAAAAGGCCCGCGTACGGTTCTGACAAAAGAATCCAGTGGCTGATCCAGATAAATAAAGTCAATGATCTGGTTTCTGAATACAGTTAGACTCAGGTTTGTATTGGAGGTTTCCCAATCCAAGCTCAGATTGGAATTCCAAGCTTTTTCTGACCGGAGTTCAGGATTTCCGGCCTCGTAGGTACCTGCGCCGTGGTGTACGCCTTTTGCAAAAAGTTCATTGACATGGGGGGGGCGCCAGGCAAGGCCGGTGTTCAGTTTAGCGGTCAGTGATTTATGGAAATGGTAGATCGTTCCAACTGTGCCGCTCAAATTGCCAAACTGAAGTGTTTTATCCAGATTGTTACTGCCCTGGCCGGTTGTAGTGGCATGAGTGTATAGGTAATCGTACCGAACCCCTAATTCAAATTCCCAGGGCATCGGGAAACGCCTGTACCGCTCAGTAGCCCAAACAGATCCTCCTACACTCCTATAATCCGGAATAAAACCACCCCTGCTCACATCATTGAGTTGTTGGAAGGCCTGAATCCCCATGCTGCCTTGCCAGTGCCCTACAGGGCGGTGCTCCAGAGCTGCATCAAGGGTATTACTCCAAAGCCGGAAACTTACCTGTGGCCGGTTGTTTTCTGTAATGCTATTTCTGCCACGGTCAAATTCTTCTCTCTGGTTGAACTGAAAACTATATTGACCAACGAGTTTCCAGATGTCGTTCCAACGGTATTCCACCTGATAGCGTGCTACAGAATGACTTACTTGTTGTGAAGGCCGGTCGATCAGGTAGCTAAAAGTATTAATGTTGTTGCGAGGTGTATCACTCTGGATGGCCAGCTTCAGATCTTCCAGGCTACCGGTATGGGAAGCCCTTAATACCGCAAATCGCTGATTGAACTGGGAAATGCCAAACAAATGATGCCATTTCTTGTGTTTGATTCCTGCCATTATAGAAGCGTTGATCTCCTGATTTCCAGTATTACCCAGCCAGTAATCAGGCGCACGCATATTCCCGCTTCTTTTGGCCGTGCCTTGTGCTCTGAATGCCCATTCACTTCCTTTTGGTTTCCAATCTACACTACCGGCAAGTACTCCTCCCAGGCCATTACTGAATGCACCCAAATGGGCCCAGCCATTGATGCCGGATTCTTTTCTGAGTGGAGCAGGTTCAAGTACTACAGCACCGGCCATTGCTCCAATGCCATAGCGAACACCAGCAGCTCCTTTTACTACTGAAATGTTTTCAGAAGCAAAGGGATCAACTTCGGGCGCATGATCGCTTCCCCATTGCTGACTTTGAAGGGCAACTCCGTTGGCAACAATGGCAATCCGGTTACTGTGAAGTCCTTGTATGACTGGTTTTGCAACCGTTGCTCCGGAACTCAAAAGCGTTACTCCAGGTAGCTTTTTCAAAGTTTCTCCCAGATTCACCCCTTTGGTTGATTCCAAATCACTCTTGTCTACCGAAACCGTAGCCTGGGAGGGTGGGGGAGGAGCTGCTTTTTCCACCACTACCACTTCGTGTAAAATGGCATCATGTATCAGGTTGAATTCTACCAGTGCATTTTCTGTCAATTGCACTATTTGTGTGAAGTGTGCACACTCAATATGCCTGATTTCCACCGTATAAGGTGTTTTTTCACAAAGATTGGGGATGGCAAAATAGCCCTCCTCATCGGTGGCAACTTCCTTTCCGATTTCTTTGACAAATACACTGGCATAGGCGAGGGGCTCTTTGCTCGCGGATTCAGTCACATGTCCACGCAAGGCAAAATGGCAATCCTGGGCAGATAGCCCAAGGCTGCATAGCGAGCAAAAGCCCGCTATTGCGGCTTTGCTTTTCAGCATAGGTTATTACAAATGGGTCGAATGATTCCGGATCTTTGGATCCGGGAGAAAAACAGCATGGCCCAACACGGACTTACACGAGTCCCCGTTGAACAACAGGCATACGATCAGGCACAGGAAGGCGGACCGCGACGAAAATTGAAATCAAAGGCCGCTTTGGAGAATAGCGGCGAAACGTAATGATCAGGAGCACTTTTTTCGGGGTTTTTTACCCAAATATCCTGGAGAACAGGCAAGGTGAAAGGCTCCGGGGCAGATACTGTGAATGCACAAAGGGTGCAATCTTCCACAGCCCATCTTTCATCATGGATGTGCGCAACTCCCGGATCGTGAACCGAATCCTGCGATACCTCACAAACCGGATGATCCGAATCATGGTGGTGATGCTCCAACAACACGTGCATGGTTTTCAGCGACCAAAACGCTGAAAAAGCCATAAGCAAAGCCCATGAGCCAACACGTTGATATGTAGGAGTAGCGATCAAAATTAAAATTTATCAGGCAAATTTAAGTCGAACCTTCCATAAATACATCTCCGAGGGACAATTTGTTCAAAAAATGACCAAAAAATCGATCACATGCATATAGACAGGTCAAAACGCCTCCCAGTCATCCCCTAATTCCTTCGGATGCCAAAATAGCTGTTTGAAGTCTTTGACGCAGTCATTTTCAATTTTTACACCTTCTGATTCCAATAATTCCTGCATCAGGGTTGGAGTAGCAAAATGATGACGACCGGAGAGTTCACCTTTTCTGTTTACCACCCGGTGCGCGGGCACATTATCCATGTGATGACAGTTATTAAGTGCCCACCCCACCATTCTGGAAGCACCTAAAGCCAGGAAGTCAGCTATGGCGCCATAATTCGTAACACGTCCGCGAGGAACCTGACGGACTACTGCATATACCAGATCATAATATGTAGGTATCGTTTCAGAAGCCATTGAGGGTTATTTTTCAGATGCACATTGTTCGGACCATTGGGTTAGTCTTACATATTCCTCCCAGCCGAGTGTTTCCGGCCTTTTTTCAAAAAAGGTATCACTCATAAGTATTTCATTGGGAAAAAATGGCTTAAGTGTGTTACGAAGCATTTTTCTGCGTTGATTAAAGGCTGTCTTGACGATGGTTCTGAACAACTTTTCATTACATCCCAACACGAAATTCTCTTTTCGCGTTAATCGAATGACGGCAGAGAGCACTTTGGGAGGAGGATTAAAAGAGCCCCTTTCCACGGTAAATAAATATTCAGTTTGATAAAAGGCCTGTGCCAATACACTGGTGATGCCATATACTTTGGAACCCGGTTTAGACACGATTCGGTCTGCCACTTCTTTTTGAAACATACCTACCATTTCTGGTATGTTGGAGCGCCATTCAAGCAGTTTGAATAAAATTTGAGTGGAGATATTGTAAGGGAAGTTGCCAATCAGGCAAAACGCATGGCCTTCAAAATATTCCGGTCCTTCAAAATCCAGAAAATCTTTGGAGATAAGCCGCTCCCGGGCAAAATCAGGATATTGTTTTTCCAGGTATGCTACCATGTCTTTATCTGCTTCTACGGCATAGGTGGCATATTCTGGATGGGCCAGAAGAAATTTGGTCAACATGCCCATTCCCGGACCAACTTCAAGAACCCTGCCTGTTTGGGTGGCTTGTAGCAGACTGTCGGCAATGCGCTGTGCTATAGCGTCGTGTTTTAGAAAGTGTTGCCCGTAGGATTTTTTTGCCTGCATATCATGAACCACAAAGAGTAAAATAAAAACCAACTAACTCCAATAGCATTTTCCAATGTACACTCAATGATAAAAGAAGCAAATGCCATCATTTGGAGGCCAAGGTAAAGGAAATTATTTCGCTCATGGTACCAGGGGTAGAAGAACGCCACCAGACTCGCCAAAAGGCCCAGTATTCCGGTGCTGGCCAGGATAAACAGAAATTGGTTATGCGGCAATTTCGGATCCTCTGCATAGGACGGATATAATTGGGTTGTTACCTTTTTCGTTTCCGATAACAAATCGCCGGCTCCTACACCCAGAATCAGGTGCTCCGACCAAATTTGCCAGCCGGTATGCAAGGAAATCCATCTGCTGGAATCGGAGTATAAATGGCCATCACTATCATGATTAAACCGACCCCAGTCCCATTGCATGTAGGCGATCCGCATTTTTAGACTGGGAATGGTTTCAACGGCCAGCCAAATTCCTCCTGTCATTATACCGAGTAAAAAGAGTCCGATAAGCCACTGCCTGCTTTTCCAAACATACCAAACCAAAGCAAATCCCATAAATGCATATAAGGAAAGCAACCCGGATCTAACAGATAGGATATGGATGAAGGCGAACAGAAAAACAACCGCAAAGGCCAGAACCTTGCGTTCCCAGGAACGCCAAATCCAGAATTTTTCCTGCCAAAGCCAGGCGCCGGATAAAATAGCAGTAGCTAAAATCAAACTAAACCTTACATGAGATCGTGGAACTGGAACCGGATTTCCTCTGCCTAATCCTTCAATAATGGCATCGTAATGCAGGAGGAAGTTGATTCCTACTGCCATACATACCAAGGTCATAAATCCAACGAAAAGAAAAAGGACAGACTTCAATTGCCTGTCAGAAAGTGGCGGACGGTTGACTATTGCCCATGGCAACACCAAAAAAGGCAAGCGGGTTTGTACCAAACGCAGCCAATAGGATTTGTCGTCAGACCAGAAGAAACTCACTGCCGGCACCAACAATAAAAGCGTTAGCGCCGCAAAAACCTTTTGTTTATATAATCGTTGAAAAGAATCAACGAGAATAAGCCACCAGGCTCTGCCATTCAACAAAGAGGCATTCAAGCGCTCGGAAGTATGCCACCAGGCAGCAAATACCAACAGCCACATACTTACAGAAAGCAGAAAAGGAGAGAGTACCATGCTGACAATCAGCAGGTTTGCAGCCCAAAATGCAAGTGAAGAAGATGTGAATCGATGAACAGCCAATGGAGTGAGTAGGTGATTGAGTAAATGAGTGAGTTAGTCGAGCGTTGGGGCACAAAGATAGATGTCGGATGGTCGTTTGACTGAACTTGTCTACATTTGTCGCGAATCCGTTTTACCCAACAAGACATGAAGCACATTGCTACACTAATATTTTCGGGGTTTGTATGGTTTGCTTGTCAAAATGAGCAAAAAGCAGTTCCGGATTCTCCATCGTTGATCAAAGAAAAGTCTGGTTCGGCAACCACTGTTTCTGAACCGGTTACACTTCCGAGTACTGGTGAAGGGAATTTTGAAAGCCTGGTAGCTGATTTTGAATCAAAAGATCGGGGTATTTGGCAAAAGCCGGAATTGGTTATTTCCTACTTAGGCGACTTAAAAGGCAAAACGGTTGCCGATATAGGCGCTGGAACCGGATATTTTACTTTTCGGTTGGTGCCAAAGGCAAAAAAAGTCATTGGGATTGACATTGATCTTCGGTTTATCAATTTCATGGATAGTATTAAAGTTCGGCTGCCGGAAACGTATCAAGACCGTTTTGAAAGCAGGCTGGCCAAATATGATGACCCGTTATTGAAGCCGGAAGAGGCAGATAAAGTGATGATTGTCAACACTTACGCTTATATCGAAAACCGTGTGCAATACCTCAAAACACTGAACAAAGGAATGGCGCCCGGAGGTGAATTGCTGATCATTGATTTTAAAAGAAATAACCTCCCAATCGGGCCTCCGGATGAATTCAAAGTAAGTTCTTCCCAGGTGGAGCAGGAATTAAAAGCAGCTGGTTTTTTGGTGATCAAAGTAGACAAGGAAGTTCTTGATTATCAGTACATTATCCTGGCAGAAAAACGAGCTGAAAAATAAAATTTGACCCCAAATAACAACCTATAGTCTATGCGCGGTTCTTTCAAATTATTCACCTGGCTTGGTATTCCGGTTTTTCTACACTGGACCTTTGGCTTGATTTTTCTATACATTCTCTGGCATGCTCAAAGCGAGGGACTTGGTACCCTGGAAACGTTATGGTTGACAGGTTTATTTATGTCGCTGTTTTTATGCGTTTTGCTCCACGAATATGGACATGCTATTGCCGCTCGAAAGTATAATGTAAAAACCAGAGATATTGTATTGATGCCTATTGGTGGCGTTGCCCGGCTGGAAAAAATGCCGGAAAAGCCCATACAGGAATTCGTGGTTGC
>JBIKUE010000051.1:0-33551 GCA_044347755.1 Saprospiraceae bacterium | reverse complement strand
TTTTTTGTTTGGAAGGCTTGAGGGACACAAAGGCGCGAAGGCACAAAGGCGCGAAGGGGGGCTTTTTTGTTTGGAAGGCTTGAGGGACACAAAGGCGCGAAGGCACAAAGGCGCGAAGGGGGGCTTTTTTGTTTGGAAGGCTTGAGGGACACAAAGGCGCGAAGGCACAAAGGCGCGAAGGGGGGCTTTTTTGTTTGGAAGGCTTGAGGGACACAAAGGCGCGAAGGCACAAAGGCGCGAAGGGGGGCTTTGAAGATCGCTGGTATAGTCAACGCAGAGTGGTTTTGAACGATGATGGTTTTCAATCATTTTGAAATCAGGCATTTAGATCAATCAAAACATCAAAAACACGCTAATCACAATATAAAGGAAAAATTATACAAATAGAAATGGGTGAAAAAACAATATACAGAATAAAAGGCATGATTATGGGCCATTTCGGATTTTGATTTTATATTTTATGGGTATTTGTTGCAATAATTCTGATTTTCAAACTTGTTAACCTTGGGCAAAATTTTACAAATTCTTAATTAAGCCAAAAAAAAGCCTAACTTTGCGCTTTCAAAAGCGTTTTTGCCCAAGAAGACAATGTCGCTTTTTCAGCGTTGCTCCCAGTACACCACCATTTGGCTGTCGACCCCGATCGGCATTTGGAGCAGCCGCCCTAGCCTTAAGGCCCTTTATCCACTTTCATTTTTTTTTGCTGATGTTCGACAACGGGGCGTTCCCTGGTTGTGAGGATTTGTTTTGAGCTTTTCGGTTTTTATTGTTGTTAATCCTTGGTTGATCATCTGAATGGATTCGATTCAGATAAAAGTTGTTTTTTTAAAATTCACCATTTCGTTCACCATACATCTCACATATAATGTCCCTCTCTCGTTTTAATGCGCTCCAGGCAATGGAAAACCGGGTAGAACCTTTTCCCATTGAATTGCCGGATGGAGCATCTGAAAATATTGCTTCCTACTTTGGCGTCAATGTCTTCAATGATGAAGCCATGCGTGCTCATTTGCCGGAAAACGCTTACCTGACCGTAAAAGCAGCTGTCCAAAATGGTCAGAAATTGACCCGCGATATTGCCGACATAGTTGCAATGGGTATGAAGCAGTGGGCAGAATCGCACAATTGTACCCACTTTGCGCACTGGTTTCAGCCATTAACTGGCAAAACAGCTGAAAAGCACGACTCTTTCTTTACCCTCACGCATGATGGTCGGGTGATTGAGGAGTTTGCCGGTTCTGCATTGGTACAACAGGAGCCTGATGGCTCTTCCTTCCCTTCAGGCGGTATGCGCAGCACCTTCGAAGCGCGCGGCTATACTGTTTGGGACCCCTCCAGCCCTGCTTTTATTATGGCTGTTGGTGATGGTAAAACGCTTTGTATCCCTACCATTTTTGTAACTTATGGAGGCGAAGCGCAGGACTATAAATTGCCGCTGCTGCGCTCTCAGTCATTTCTGGACAAGGCAACCATCCCGGTAGCCCAAATGTTTGACAAAGAGGTAACCAAAACCTCTGCTACTTTGGGGTGGGAACAGGAATATTTTGTGGTAGACGATGCGCTGTTCAATGCTCGTCCGGACCTGGCAATGACGGGTCGTACGCTGCTTGGCCGTCCGGCAGCTAAACATCAACAACTGGAAGACCACTACTTTGGATCAATTCCGGAGCGTGTGTATGCCTTCATGCGCGATTTGGAAACAGAAAGTCATAAACTAGGTATTCCGGTTCGGACCCGCCACAATGAAGTGGCGCCAAGCCAGTACGAAGTAGCTCCGATATTCGAAGAAATTAACGTGGCAGTTGACCATAATCAGCTGCTTATGGATCTTATGGAGCGCGTAGCACGCCGACATAAACTTCGCGTTTTGTTGCATGAGAAGCCATTCGCCGGTGTAAACGGTTCCGGAAAACACAACAACTGGAGCTTGGGCACTAATACAGGGGTGAACCTGCTTTCTCCGGGTAAAAATCCGGGTACCAACCTGCGGTTCCTCACTTTCTTTGTAAACACCATTGCTGCGGTTTACAAATATGCCGATATTCTCCGTGCCAGCATCGCCCATGCGGGCAACGACCACCGTTTGGGCGCCAATGAAGCTCCTCCGGCTATTATTTCTGTGTTCATCGGCGAAGCCATGACCAAACTGCTGGATCAGATCGCTAAAGGCAAAAACACTGACGGAAAGGAAGTAAAACGTGTGCTCGATCTTATTTCCAAATTGCCTAATCTGGAAATGGACAACACCGACCGTAACCGCACCTCTCCGTTTGCCTTTACGGGTAATAAATTCGAGATTCGCGCCGTAGGAAGCAGTCAGAACTGCGCTGGCCCAATGGCTGTCATGAACGGAATGATGGGCTTGCAATTGATGGAATTTAAGAGCGATGTTGACAAACTGATGGCAAAAGGAATAGAACAGGATGAAGCTATTCTGACCGTTCTGAAAGGCTATATCCGCAAATCCAAGGCCATCTGTTTTGAAGGCAACAACTACTCCGATGAATGGAAAGAAGAGGCAGCTAAACGCGGCTTGAATAACTTTGCCACCACCCCTGAAGCATTGGATGTATTAGGCACCAAACTGGCTCAGGATTTCTACAGCAAATCAGGTGTAATGGGCAAATTAGAGCTAGACGCGTTTTTTAACGTTCAACTCCACAGCTATTGCACAAAGCTGGACATTGAAGCGAAAACGCTCGAAGAAATTGTGGTCACACAAATTCTTCCTGCAGTGTTGCGTTACCAAACAGAACTGGCTAACAATATTTCCGCTTTGCGTGCTATTGATATGGTACAAAGTGCCCGCGTACAGATTGATCTGCTGAAACGTGTAGTATCCAATGTAGAAGCAGTTCAGGCCGGCCTGAAAAAAATGCATGAAGCCTACGAACGGGCACATCATGCCGCTAATATCCGCGAAGAAGCAGGTGTTTTCTGCCATGAGGTAAAACCTCAAATGGAAGCTATCCGTGTTGCGGTGGACGATCTGGAGTCTATTGTAGACGACCAGCATTGGCCATTGGTAAAATACCGCGAATTATTGTTTATTCGATAAGCGATAAATAGCCCTCAGTGGACAGACTACTAGTTTGATCCACTTATCCAAATAAAACAGGCAGCACCCAAACCGGTGACTGCCTGTTTTGTTATACCTTTCTGCCCCTCATAAACCTTATAAACCCCATAAACCTTATAAACCACATTAACCACCATGCTCACAGAACAGGATATTCTCAATCTTAAGCGCAAAATTGACCGGTACAAAGAAGTACTGGAAAATACCAAACAATACCGCGATATCTGGGCGAAAGGACTAAAAAAGGCTATTATGGCCCAGCTCAAAATGCTGGCAGAAGCAGGAGGATTACCGGCTGAAGTAAGTGAAGTAAGCGAAATTCAAAACCTCGAAGCAGTGGTGCTATCCATGGGAACCTCCGAGAGCGGTTTGGGAGAATCTGTAGGGAATGGTATGCGCCGGGATCTGATTAAACAGAATGGTTCTCTGGTGTACCAGCAGCTGTTTAATGGTAAAATTATGGTGTTGATTAATCTTCCTTTTATTGAAAAGTATGGTCAGCCACAACCACCTAAAACGATTGCAGTTTATCGTCCGGAAGAACTAAAAGACCCCTATTTCCAACGTCACTTTGAAACATTTGTTACCGATCTTACTGCATGGGAAGATTTCGATGATGCTGCTGTTGAGCCAAACCAGCGTATAGGTTTTAAGATGAATTTTGAAAAGGAAGAGGGGAACGGCCAATAATCAACCCATAAACCGCATAAACTTCCCGGAATATCATTCCGGGATACATAAACCCCATAAACCCTAATAATCCACTACCTCCCCCACTGGATTTACCTTTCTTTTGTGGGCCAGCACCAGTTGGTCAATGCGTTGCAGCATTACTTCCTGACCTTCATAGGTGGCATATAATGTTACAGGAAAGCTTTTTTGTTCCGGGAAAATACAGTCTACCTCGCCATTGACGAAGGATCGGCGCGGCTTCCCGTCGCCCAGATCCAGTTCATAGGTTGGGCCGGTAGTAGATTCTATCAGATAGAATTTAAAGGGTTGGCCGGCTTCGGGAAGCTTGTCAGTAGCCAACAGTTTTCCGGTAATTTTCTGATATTTTTCAGAGGTCTGGGCATCAGAGCTGACTTGTTGGCTTTCAGATTGTACCAGAGCTTTGTTTTCCTGATTGGCACCATCCTTCTGCGCCAGTTGCAGGGCAATCAAACCTGCAATCCCAAAAATGGCAACCACAATGAGCAGAATGGTTTCACGGTTTAGTCCTTTTCCAATTGTCATAATCAGTAAAATATGCTGCAAAGGTAGTACTTACTTCAAAACTACTTTGCCAGCAGGCGCTCCATTGGCCAGGATCATATAAACGCCAGGCGGAACATTCGGGCAATTGATTTCCAGACGATGAAAGCCTTTATCTAAAGAATAGCGTTCTTCCAGCACTTTTTTGCCTTGAACATCTGTCAGTTGGATCAGTTGATCTCCTTCTCCTGTTTCCAGTCCGATCCAGAAATATCCTTGAGCGGGATTGGGGTAAATCTGTGCTATTCCTTGCCAGAATCCCAAGCGCAATGAATGTTTGTATCCTTTGGGGGAGTAAATTTCTGCCGGAAAATCAGGTTGTGGCGACCATTGGAGCAATTCTGACAACCAAACATCCTGGAGTACATTAATTTGCACCTGAAATAAGGCCGATTGTGGTAATATCTCCACCCCAGGCAAATGCAGCCACGACAGGCGAAGGTGTCCATCCTTTGCATGCCAGGTTTCGGGGGTCAAATCAGGCAGAATGTCGGAGCTGATTTGTGTGATTTCAGCCTTAGTTGGGTTGTAATGCAAATCAAATTGCAAGCCTTCTGCCTGTGCAGGATGTTCGGTATAAAATGGAATCAGCACACTTTCTCCGGCTTTCAGTTGCCTGTCGCGGAACCATAGTTTATTGGGGATGTTCCGTTCGAGTACCGGTGCGCTTAAGCTGTCGGTACAAGGGCCGGCATTTACATCGCCCAGGCTAACGCCGGTAAACGACTGACATTTTCCATTGCTGACCAAGGCAGAATCCGGCATAAAACGAATGCTGCCACAAGGAAAATTGGATTCAATGCCCAGAATTACTTTACGTGCCGTTACGATATCAAAGGTGGTGATACTTCCGTTGCAGTTTACATCGGCAGCAATGAGTTGCCAGGGGCATTGAAGTGGTTCCAGCGCCAGTATATGTTTGGAGATGAGTACCAGATCATAGGTGGTCAAGCCAGCAGGGTAGCCATCGCGCGAAGGCTTCAGGGTATAACTCCTGTTTTGTACGGAGGCTACTCCCGATAAATCGTACGTTCCATTAACCAGGAAAGTAGTGTCGAAGCCAACGGCGTCCACCGTCATTTCTACCTCTTCCATAGGGTTGCCGAACGGATCGTTTACGGTGCATTGCTTAGGGAATAACGCTTCAATTTTTTCCTGTAACAGAGTCATTGTTTCAGCGGCGGTATTGCCACGAATGTCAAAAAATACGTGGCCATTTCCCGGGGCAATGATGAAGAAGGTGGGTGTGCCCTGAAAACTTCCATATTGTCCGCCCATGTATGGTTGGAGGGCTGTAATGCTTCCGCCATCCTTTCCGGCGCCCAGCATGGTCATATTCTTGTTGGTGAGGTATTGGCCAACTTTTACATTCGTATCCGTCATGAGCGTACTCAGCAGGATAAACTCCACTTGCCCTGGATATGCTGCCTTCATAGCCGTGTACAGATTCTGAAACGGCGTGGCATGTGCGGAACAGGGAGGGCATGAGGTGAAAAAAGCTTCCACTACCACCAGTTTTTGTTGGTTGACATAATCGGCATATAAGTGTCTTACCTGACCATCAGAGGTGGTGATGGTAAAATCCGGCGCCGGCAACTGAGCGTAAACCGCGCTGGAGCATAAAAAAAGAGATAGAGATAGAAGTATCCGCATGGTTTAAGGATTTCAATTTGGACAGGATTGGTTTTAGGTTCCCCGCAGATTTTTTAAGTTTCCCGCAGATTTTCGCTGATTGACCGCAGGTTTCGCAGAAGGCGTTCGGCAGAGTAACACACGAGGCCTAAACCCGGCAAAACCTGCTGCCGAAGGCAGCTCAAAATCCGCGTCATCTGCGTCATCCGCGTTCCATAACCTCCACCCGCGTTCTAACCACAAATTTAGACCATTTCCATCATAGTAAACGGTTTCACAACGTTGATTCTTGCATTTGGTTGATGCCGTACCTTTGTGCCATGCGGTACAGATCCATTTTGGCGGCGTGCAGCCTGTTAGCCTTGTTGCTGTTCGCCTTCTCGTCCAACCCTTTGGACACGCCGGAACAACTTGGTGAAAAGTTGTTTTCCGATCCGATTTTATCTCAGGACAGTAGTATCAGTTGTGCCAGCTGTCACATTCCGGAATTTGCTTTTTGTGATACCGCTCTGGTGAGTAAAGGTGTTGGCGGCCGGTTAGGCAAACGAAACAGCCCTGGCATTACCAATATGGCTGCACGGTCGCATTTCTTTTACGACGGACGCGCGGCTACGCTGGAACAACAGGTGCTGATGCCTATTCAGGATACGGTTGAAATGCGTGCTACCCTTCCTCAGGTGCTGGAGCGTTTGCACCGGCATCCGGAATATGATGCTGCATTTAAAAGGATTTATGGCGCATCGGCGGATCCCGATAAACTGGCTGCCGTATTGGCTGCCTTTGTGCGCACGCTTGAAACCTCCAACACTCCTTTCGATCGATGGATGATGAATAAACCGGGCGGCATGAGCGAAGATGCCGTGCGCGGGCGTGAGATATTCATGAAAAAAGGTAAATGTTTCGACTGTCATTTCTCCCCGGACTTCACCGGCGATGAATTTCGCAATGTGGGCCTGTATACCGGTCGCCGCAACCTGGCCGATCGCGGTCGGTTTGACATCACTAAAGACAGTGCAGATCTTGGCAAATTCAAGGTGCCCGGCCTGCGCAATGTGGCCGTTACACCACCCTATATGCACAATGGCATGTTCCAGACATTGGAGGAAGTTATTGAATTTTACGACCAACCCAACCAGACCATTCCCGGCGGCCTCAACCGGGATACCCTGCTCAACGAGCCGCTTAACCTCACCCAACAAGAAAAAGCAGACCTCAAAACATTCCTCGAAGCCCTCACAGACGACCGGTTTGTGAAGCGATGAACTATTAGTGATGAATGATGAACGATGGGAGGTGACGCTGAGTTAGTCCTAAACCAGGTAGAATTTACAATAATTATTATCTTTGATCCCGTCCACCGTCCACCGTCTTATGGAAAACTGGAATGCTCTTACCCCTGAAGAAGAATACGTAATTGCCCAAAAGGGCACGGAGCGTGCATTTACCGGCGAATACTGGAACCATAAAAGCGCAGGTACCTTCATTTGTCGCCGCTGCAATACACCGCTTTACCGATCGTCTGACAAGTTCGACAGTGGTTGCGGCTGGCCGTCTTTTGATGATGAGATACCCGGAGCCATCATCCGGCATGTGGATAACTCCTTCGGCATGCGGCGCACAGAAATCGTTTGCGCCAACTGCGAAGGGCATCTTGGTCATGTATTTGAAGGTGAGCGCATGACGGCCAAGAATACCAGGCATTGTGTGAATTCCCTTTCTATCCGGTTTGTAGCGGAGTAATCATGCGATTATGAAAACACGAATTTCCTTCCTGCTTGTACTGTTTCTACATGCGCTTGCCTACGCCAATCCGGTAGTACTTTCCATTCAACTGGAAGGTTATGAGTCTCTAAAACATAAGAACTTCGCGTATCTCATTATTCCGGATGTAAACTATCCCTCTAAAGAGCAATACCGGATTTCCGATGAAGGTATCATTCAGGCTTCCTTTTTGATAGGACACTCCAGGGAAATTATCTTCTCCTATGATGATCGGGAAATTGCTTTGATACTCAGTCCGGGGGATCAGGCCGAGCTTTACCTCTCCATGGAAACCTTCCAATCTTTGAATGGACCCATTAAAGGTCGATTCAAAGGAGTGCATCAGCAGGCGGTTACCCTCATGCTGAATTTTCAGCCAAAGCTGGATGATTGGGTTGGTGCTGCTTCCAGTGCTTTTTCTGCAGATAAATCCATGTCGGAATCTGATTACCGCGCCATGAGAATGCAGGAAATGACCGGCCAGCTTCAGGAATTGGAGCGCATAATTTCAGACGATAAAATTGACAATCAGGAGTTTAAATACTGGGCAACGGCCAAAATACGCTACGCAGCAGCCAATGATTTATGCCTGTTTCCATTTTTGGGTAAAGTCAACACAACCATTCACGAGGCAGATCCCTATTTTGATTTTATCGGTAATTTTTCCCCGGAGAATGTCTTTGTAGCTACGCTGCAATCGTATACCAATTATGCAAAAACCCTGATTTCTGATCTGAATATTATTGGTAATATTGCAGAAAAGCACCGCCATAGCAGGGATTCGTTGAAAAGCAATGGCTCCACCTTGCCGTTGAAATTTGAACTGCTTAGCAAAACCCTGCAAGGAAGGGAAAGGGAATTGGCACTTACGAATCTGTTTCTCAAAGCCCAAATGATACCACCGGCATATTTGGATAGTTTGAATCGCTATTTGCCTCTGGCTGAAATTCAGAAAATGCAAGCTAAAGAAATAAGCCATCAAGTACCATTGACAGACCTTTTGAACAGTTTTCCGCTTCGGGAGGAGGAAAAGCAACCGTTGATGGAGCTATATCGTGAGGCAACAGGCAAAGTGATCTACCATGATTTTTGGTTTGCCAATTGTGGACCCTGTATGCGGGAACTGCCGTATTACAATGAACTGATCGACAAGGCGGGAGCGGATGTGGAGTTCGTTTTTTATGGGGTTTATATGCAGGAAACGGAATGGAAAGACACCATTGCAAAATATGGCCTGAAAGGTAAACATCATCTGCTCAGTAAAAATCAAATGGCGTTTTTTGAACGCTATTTTAAATTGAATGGATTTCCACACCACCAAATACTGAACTCAAAAGGAATAATTGTGCCTGAAAAGCTGCCTGGCGTTTATCCTGAGCAGTTTGGCGGCATTTTGCAGTTGCTGGAAAAGGCAAAGGGGGAATGATTACCAATGTCCTGTCAAAGGACTCAAAAATGGATCCGAAATATTATCCTTGTGTAGCTTTACGGAATATGCCGAAATTAGATTCAGTGGCTTATTAAAGCTGATAATTGGTTGTATTTTTGTAGCAAAGCTTTCGCTCCATTCCTTGTACCTCTTTGAGATGAAAAACTCGTTACTTATTGCTTTCTTACTGGTTGGTTCTTTGCCTGTATTTACCCAAAATTACGGCATGGTATCAGATACACTGTTTCCGTTCAACATCCCATTGCTCACAATAGACAGCACTAAAGAGCTGAATTCGAAAACGGTTATGGCAATCCCCAAAAAGGAAAAGCAAAGAAAGCCAACGGTGCTGGCTTTTTGGCTTACCACCTGCATGCCTTGACACAGGGAACTCACAACGTATACCGCTCTGTACCCGGAATGGAAAAAACAGGCGAACTTCAATATGTACGCCATATCCACCGACTTCCCTAAAAACTTCCGCAGCATTGCCAGGATTGCCAAGGAAAAACAATTTCCTTTCGAGGTACTGTGGGACCGCGATCACCTCTTTCGCAAGGTCATGCCTGGCGAACTGAACGGTCTTCCGCAGGTTTTCATATTTGATAAAAACGGGAAACTGGCTTACCGGCACAAAGGATTTCGCCCGGGCGATGAGGTGGAGCTGTTTGAGAAGATCAAGGAGTTGCAATAGGGGGCAGCATTGTTAAGCTACAGGTTTCCTTAATTCAGCTCTAACCGCTTCTGCGTGCCTATACACCATCAAATGGCCTCCGTAAGAAACCTGGCTGGCACATGATCTGTTAGCCAGACTCCGTTATCAGACAGGTAAAAAGTGTGGCCCTCCTGTGCCATCTGACCAGCCAAAACGATAAAAATAAACGGCTTCCCGTGTCGTTGCCCTACTTTGCGGGCGGTGTCCAAATCAGCGCTTAAATGAACATGCTGGCGACTTCTTTTATCCAGCCCTGTTTGCAAAATAGCAGATGCTGAATGTTCGGCGGTACCGTGATAGAGGATATCCGGCGGTGTTTGGCTGTCAAGGCCCAGGTCAATAGGTACAGAATGCCCCTGATTGGCTCGTATTTGAGTACGGGATTCATTCAGGGCAAATCGCTTTTTAGGGTTGGTGGCCACCACCAGTTCCAGCAATGCTTTATCGAATATCACACCGTGTTGAGTAGCTTTTTCAATCAGGATATCTACATCTGCCCAGCCATTAATATCCAGTTTAATACCAATCAGTTCTGGTTGATGGCGGAGCACCAGGCTGAGGAATTTACTGGTGTGGACTAGTTTTTTGTCGTCGGGTGTCATGCTTGGCGTTGCAGCTTTGGGAATATGGAATTGTCATGTATTCTTGTAACCCCCATACATTCAGTAAAGTTCCAAAAATGCATCTAATCATGATCCAATACCTCAAATGTTGCTTTTTCAGCTTGTTCCTGATTTTACTGCCCAGCCTTGCGCACGGCCAAAACGAGGCCTTGCGTCAGGCGAACAAACTACTTACCCTGGCCTGGATTCCGGATTTCCCGGATAGTTTTATAATCTTATTGGATGTGGCCCAGCAAAGCAAATATCAGCACTATTGTGTGCTCAACAGGCTAAAAAAAACGCACTTTGATCAGGCCTGCTGGGAGGGTAAAGGAGGCATTGAAGATCCCGCCTTCTGGGGTAAAAAATTGTACCTCAGGTTTAACCGGCGTCAGGAAGTCAGCATCAAATTCGGAAGAAAGCAAAAAGTGTATAAAGTGCAGGATATGGGGGCCGGGAGGTATTTGTTGGTGGCGAAGTGAACTATCCCAAAGCTTTTGGTAACATCAATAAGAATGGCAAGGCCTGGTTGTAATCCAAAACAGGGTACTCAAGTCCTAACCGTCGGATATTTTGATAATAAGTTTGATGCTGCTGGTAATACATTTTTTCACTTTGGATAAACCACGCCTTTGGGCCTAATTTTTGCGCTAAAAACCATTTTTCTATAAGCCTGGCACTTCTTCCATTGCCATCATTCCAGGGGTGAATTTTTACAAAAACCAGGTGAATCATGGACGCATAGAAAAATACTTCTTCAATAGTCAAATCTCTGGCGAGCAAAACGGCAATATCTGCCATTAATTTTTGCATTTCGGTGGCTACCTCGTAAGGGGATGCCGCCACATATTCAATACGCCCGTCAGGTGTTGCAACATACATGTTTTGTGTTCTGAACTTTCCCTGTTGATTTTTTGCAAGGAGGTGCCTGCTTAATAATGTATGTGCTGCTGCTATATTTTCTTCCGTAAGTGCATGCGATTGGGCAAAGTTATAGGCGCTGTACAGATCGTCTGTTTTTTTGGTATAATCAGGCGAAAAGGAGATACCAAACCTTTTATGTTTGATATAGCTGTCTAAATCGATGTCTTCACCTTCAATTTTACTGCTGAAAACAGAGGATACGGAAGTATAAAAACTAAAAGTATCCGTTGATATCTCCGCATCCTTCAAGTCATCAAATGCCGCTTTCATGCCTATGGGCACTTGCTCCAGGTAGGCAGAAAATAGTGTAGCAGGGATGATGGAGAGTGAGTGGTTCATTTTGACGACGCAAGTAAGTGTTTTTGTACCACCAGGGCAACGGTATGGTCGTTTATTCCCTTTGACTTACAATATTTACTATTCAGCCACTCATGGAGTGTTTTGTTTCCTTTACTCGAATTGCAAGAGCGGTAATGTCTCAAAAAGTGTGTCTGGCCATGGTCTTCATCGAGTGGTCAAAGAACGATTCTGCTCTTTCCATCTCTCCGGCACCACTTAGAGCCAATACAAAGCTATCTTGCTAAGTCAAAAAATAGAGCCGAGCCTCAAGGCGAACTTGAGGCAACCCTGAAGCCTATGGTTGCAGAGGCAAAAGTTGATTGCATCATTCCACTATTAGCAATTACGGTTCCGTCTACTTTGTTTGGGTATTCAAATTCATAATCATAGAAATGGATGTATTCTTTAACAGTATCATATTTATATCCCTTAATATTATAACTACTTATCTCTCTTCCTTTTTTAAAAAATTTGGTCTCATAGCCTTTAGCACATTTCCATGAACCTCCTTTTATGACACATTCTATAGTTCTTTTATATGGGTCATCAAATCTAGAATCTACACACCATTCCCAAACATTTCCACTCATATCGTGTACCCCAAAATCATTAGGAGAATAAGACCCGACAGGCGCGCTATTCACATATCCATCATGGTAATCTTCAAAGGGAAAATATTCAATCTCACGACCAACTGCGTTAGCCCTGCAAAAAGAAACATCGGAGATATTTCCCCCCTCCTTATCAATTGGTTGCTCAAACCCCCAGCTGTAGGTTGTATGCTTTACTCCATTACCTGCCGCATATTCCCATTCAGCTTGGGAAGGGAGGCGATATATCTTTCCTGTCGTTTGAGAAAGCCATTCACAATAACTACTGGCGCCATACCAGGTAACAAATGCTACAGGATGGTTTTCAAATCCGGATTCAACCTGAAATTTTGTGCCTTTGGGCATTATTTTGCATGAATAACCATTTTCAGAACTGCCAATGCCAATCCATTTTTTTCCGCCTTCAATCTGATTTCCCATTTCATTAAGAAAAGCGCAAAACTCGGCGTTGGTGACTTCAAATTTACTGAGATAAAAATTCCCCACTTGTACGAATTGGCTACCATGTCCCATTTGAAAGTTTCCACCGGGTATTTTAACCAACGCAGGCAGAGTACTCTGAATATCACCCTCGCCAGTTTTTTGCCGGGCTATATTATAGAACTTTCCATTCGGAAATTCTCTGCAATAGGATTTGTAGGCCTCCTCATTATGCAAACTATCTATAATTCTCCATACCTTCTCCTCATACTCCCCTAATTGCTTGCTTGTTTTTTTGCTCTCGTTTGAGAGACCTGTGTTTTCCTTTTCTATATCTTTTATTTCCTCATTCAACTGATCTATTTTTAATCCAAGGCGATCAATTTCCGCTTCGCATTGACGGGTATCTTCTTCAATCTTACTCTTGGCTGATGCAATCAACTTGTCCAAATCCGGACATCTACTTGCATCGGAACATTTTTTTGCATCTTGCCAATCATTTATTGCCGTTCTTAAATTACCCTCACGCTCTGCTTTTTGTCCAGCCTCTCGGAGCAAACAGCAGCAGCAGGAAGTCTGTGATACCACCTTTAGAGGAGTCAGTAGTATAATCCAAAGAAGTATTCTAAATTCCATATTAATTGCAGGTTGAGGTTTGAATGATTTTAGAGATTTTAGGCTCTCTGGGGTAAATTTTTAATGCTTCTTTATATTTTTCTATGGCCATTTTGCAATTTCGTTTCATCATTAAATTACCGTCATTTACAATTTGATCAAATTCTTTCTGAAGCTTATTGGCTTTTATTTGGGCATCTTTTATCAAATTGCTTTGTGGATTTTCCTTAATGAATTTTTGCAATTCTGGTATTGTTTTCAAGTTTTGAATGATCTCTTGGTTGCCAGATGTTCCTCTTGAGCGCTCCTGACTAGTTTTCTGAATGTCTCCTTTCTCTTGAACCTTTTCAGTTGAAATAGTGGGCAGCTGTTCCGGTTCCGTGTTTGATGATCTAAAGTGGTTTTGCCAGAGGTAAATGGCTATTCCTATCAATGCTACTGTTATGAGCAGTGGTCGGAAATAAGCTGAATTTTTTGTCTTATCAGGCTTTGGTTTAACATACACTTCCAAATCCTTTTTTATGGCCTGAGCTATTTGATTTTCAGGGTCAGAAAGTAATATAGCATTTGCTAGGTGCTGAGCTTTAGTCCATTGCTTTTTCTGAAAGGCCTTTTTCAGCTCAATTATTTCCACTTCAAGAATCCTCCTGCGTTCAAGCTCCTGTTTCTTTATGTCTAATAGTTCTTGCGTTTTTTTGTCGCAGATATCGATTTTGCTCTGAATTAAGTGACGATCAATGGAAAACCCTTCCTCCCATTGGTTCAGCAGACTTGAAAAGTAGTTTTGAGCTGTTTGCCACTCATTTTTATAAAAGAGCGATTCAGCTTGTGCAAATTGGGATTCAAAAAGTGATTTTCTAGCCTCGTATTTTTGTTGAAGCTCTTGTCTTTTTTCAGCCTCGTCACAGTCTTTAATACTGCTCAAAATTAATTCATCATTGGGCTCAAACCCCTTCTTAAATAATCCTAAAGCATCGGTAAGTGCTACTTTTGCTTCTGACCATTTGCCTTTCTGAATTAAGTGATTTGCTGTTTGTATAGCAGCATTAAACAACCGAAAATGTTCTGCCTCGGCAGCTTCGCTTTTCTTCTTATTTTCAATATTTTCTACCACCCGCCTCAACCTGGTCACGGTGTCTTGCCATGCCTGGTCACGAGTGGGCCATTCGGTAACTGGACGACCTTTCTCAGGAATCGCTTCCAATTCTCCAATGGGTGTGTTTATCCAATCGCAGTGACGGAGAATAATAGGTGCAACTATTGCTTCGCCCTTTTTATGACGCTTCAAAGACACATCTACCTCTTTACCATAAAAGTAGTCAGAAGCTAAAGAATCGGAGCTTACCAAAAGTAGTACAACATCAGCGCCATATAATCTCTCTTTTATTTTAGCATCCCATTCCTCTCCAGCTTCAATGTCAAAATCATCCCAAAGACTGATCCTTTCCTCGCGTAGAAGAGGACGCAAGAATTTCTTTAACTCATTCTTTAAAGCAATATCTTCGTGTGAGTAAGCTATGAAAATATCTACCATCAGTAATTTTAGCCACCTAGGTTGGCATATTTAGAACTGTTCCCTAGGCTAAATCATTCAAAAGACTTGTCGCCTAGTGGCCACAAAGTTAAGAAAGCGCAGACTATCTTTTTGAAATGAAAAAACTAATATGAATTAGATCTGGTTACGTCGATTCTCGGCTTGAAAAAGGTGGCATCGATTGCAAAACAGCATTAACCGTGTCTGCGTTGCTGTAGATCATTAAATGCCCGCCGTCCAAAATCACAACATCTGTATCGTTGAGGTTACTGATCGGCAAAATCCTGTCTTTGCTGCCATGCAACCGAAGTGTATAGTTAATGGGTTTGCGATTATCCCAATGCAGGATGGCGTTTATAGCCCAGGATAGAAATAGACGTTCTGTATCCTGCAGAATAGATTTCAGAAGTTGTTTTTCCGGTATTGTTTTCATGCCAAATAACCAGCAGGTAAAGGCATTGGCCCGCTTCAGTAGCGCGGTGGGAAGGCATCGGTGCAGATGCAATTTTCCTGCAAGCCTGTATAATACGGGGATCTCCTCCCGGGTCGTGGTAGTTGATACAAGGATAATACCCTCGCAATCCATCTGCTGTGCAATTTCCGTGGCGATCATTCCTCCAAACGAAACCCCCAGCAACCAGGGCTTTTCCGATGTTATCTGAGTGAGCAACCTGGTGGCATAATCCCGGATGGACTCTTTATGTTTCGGAGCTATCCAGTGTATGTATATAGGTTTATGGTGTTGAAAATCAAGGCGTTGAAAAACACGTTCGTCTGCACCCAATCCGCTGATGAGATAAATTTCTTTGCTCATGTGCTGGTAGTTTGTGCCGGCATGGATAGGGTGCGTAAGATCTGTACCCGGTAGCTTCTCTGAAAAAGTTAGCTTTTGTTATTCACTCAAACTCAGTTTGACAAGGTAGTTTAACAGGAGAAAGTATCCATGATAAGCCATCTTCCTGCTGTTTAACATGCCAGATAATCACACCGGAGGTAAAGTCTTCAGTTCTTGCTCCTGTGAACATGAAGGGGGGGATCCACATGAGGTTTATTACACCGTTTCCGGTCCATCCAGCCTTTAAAAACAGTTCTTGTACTTTTTGTATATATTCATCCGCGTTGTCCAGATACTCTGTTGGATCCAGCGTGAAATGTAAGTTGTCAATCCATTCGTAAAGGATTAATTCAAAGGAGTCTAATGCAGCGGGAGCATAATGGATGATGTCTTTAATTGACCTGGTAAATGCCATATGAGAATGCTTTTATCCTGAAAAAATCCCTTGCAAACTTCCCGGAATACCATTCCGGGGTACTTTACCCCACCTCCACAAAATTCCGCGGCGTTTCATACAGCCGCACGTGCAGGCCAAAACGCTCAGGCAAATGCCCACGCAGGATCTGCCAAATCACCACGGCAATATTCTCGGCAGTGGGATTGAGGTCCTGAAATTCAGGTACTTCCACATTGAGGTTTTTGTGGTCGAAACGGTCTTCTATCTGTTCCCTAATGAGGTGAGACAGCCATACCAGGTCTACCACCATACCTGTTTCTGGGTCGATGTCGCCCGTTACACGTACTTCGAGTTCGTAGTTGTGGCCGTGGTAATGGGGGTTGTTGCACAAGCCAAAAACCTCGCGGTTTTTTTCGTCGGTCCAACTGGGGTTATGGAGTCGGTGCGCAGCATTGAAATGGGCGCGGCGGGTTACGGAGATTTGCATGGTGTGGGTGGATGGAGGAAAATAGTTCGTTGTGTTGCGGTTTTTCCTTTTACTGTCGGGGTGACTGCCAGTCACCCCGACAGTAAAAGGAAAAACCGCAACGAGGCACGCCGTCTTTAACACATCTCAAAGATATTGGTTGCAAACACAGGCAACGCTAATACCCGCAAAAACGTCCGGAGCAGAGTGTTTCTTTGTACCTGTTTTGAATCTATCCGGTAAATATTTGTATACCTCCCTGCCCAGTCGCCTGCCAAAGTTCCGGACTTTGATTTGGGTGGCTATACTATGGCTACAAGCCACCATTGTGCAGGCACAATACTCCAACCTGCGCGAAAAAGTACTGGATGCCAGAATACCGCTGCAAATACTGGACTCCCTGAGCATTGCGCCTCCGCTTCTCTCGGTTGCCGATGCGTTTTCCAGCCAAACCCTGCCGCTTTCATTGTTCACTCTGGAAAACAACCGTTTGCGAACAGATACCGCCACGTTGCGTGCCCTTTTCCCGGATTGCCAAAAAATCCTCTTGCGCTACCGGGTGCTGCCATTCAACCTGAGCGCGCCGGCGCTTCGGTTGGATACCCTGGCTATCCGTCGCCGGATCAACGACAATGCCATCGAGTTTGATTACGAGCCGTACCAGCCTTCCAAACCACTTTGGGATCAGGGAGGGCTTGCTTCTTCGGGTGCGTACACACGCGGACTTTCCTTCGGTAACAGCCAAAACCTGGTATTCAACTCCAACCTGAATCTCCAACTAAACGGTAAATTAGGCAACGATCTGGAACTTGTAGCCGCGCTCTCTGATAATACCATCCCGCTTCAACCCGACGGTACCACACGCCAGTTGCAGGAGTTCGACCGGATTTTTATTCAGCTAAAAAGAAAAAATGTAACCCTTACCGCAGGTGATTTCGACCTGACCCGCCCGGCCGATACTTACTTCCCTTATTACTTCAAACGCCTGCAAGGGGCTATGGTTACTGTGGATCAGCTAAAAACAAACCGACTCAAAGGCCAGGGCCGGCTCCGGGCGGCCGGTGCTGTTTCCAGAGGTAAATTCTCCAGGCAACTGATTCAGGGCCAGGAAGGGAACCAGGGGCCATACCGCCTGCAAGGCACTGAAGGCGAACGGTTTATCATTGTGCTGGCAGGCACCGAAAAAGTATATATCGATGGGCAGTTGTTAAAACGGGGATTTGAAGACGACTATACGATTGACTACAATCTGGCAGAACTGAGTTTTACCCCCCGACGACTCATTACCAAGGATATCCGCATTATTGTGGAGTTTGAGTACGCCGTCCAAACATATCTGCGCTCTACAGTAGCTGCCGATGCTTCCTGGACATTGCCCAAGGCACGATTTTCATTCAGTTTGTACTCTGAACAGGACAGTCGGAATAATGGTGGAGCGCAAGAGCTTTCTGCTACGGAACGCGGACGGCTTGCACAGGTAGGCGATGCCCTGAATAATGCCTTTGCCCCTGGTGTAGATACGCTGGAAAATTTTGACCCAACCCGCGTGCTGTATCGCTCAATAGATTCGGTGGTGTGTGGACAGTTGCGCCAGATTTTGGTGTATAGCACGGATCCGGATTCGGCCTTGTATGCTGCCCGGTTTACTGAGGTGCCTGCCGGGCAAGGGCATTATGTGCTGTCGCTCACCGCCGCTAACGGTCGGGTTTTTCGCTGGACGCCTCCCGATCCTTTGACTTGTAAGCCTACCGGGAATTTTGAGCCAGTAGTAAAACTCATCGCCCCGGAAACCCGGCAGTTGTACACCTTGGGCGCACAAGTTACACCACACAAAAACACGCAATTGCAGGCAGAAATAGCCCTAAGTAATCGGGATATCAACCGTTTTTCTCCTCTGGGAAATGCCGACAACCAGGGGCTGGCGGGCATGCTGGGCTGGAAACAAAACCTCCCGCTGACTAAGCAATGGAAAGGCGCCTCGTTTCTGCATTACGAGTATACAGCGCAAAACTTTCGCATCCTGAATCCTTATCGCCCGCAGGAGTTTGTGCGTGATTGGAATATTAACCCCACTGACACTGTGGCGGAGCAATGGGGGCGGGCAGGAGTATCCTTGGAAAGGACACAATTGGGTCAGGCGCGGTATGAAATGGGACTGTTTCGTCGGGAAGGCGTTTACACGGGTACCCGACAGTTGGGAAATGGGCAGGTGCAACACAAAGGATGGGCATTGAATGGAGAAATAAACCTGCTGAAAACCACAGGACTTGCTGAAACGACCCGTTTTTCCCGTCCTAAATTAGAACTGTCCAAAACCCTGTTCGCATCGTCTGACACCCTGCCACGCAAGGCCATGTTCAAGGCGGGGCTGTATTTTGAAAGAGAAAAAAATGCCCGCAGCAGTATTCTGCCTGACACCTTGAATGCCTTAAGTTTTTGGTACGACTTGTTGCGCATATACATTCAAACACCTGAAAATCAGGGTACCTGGCAATGGAGTGCCTACGTATCTCAGCGCAACGACTTTGCTCCTGAGGGTTCGGATTTTCGGCAAAACACGCTTGCCCGCGATTTCAATCTAAAGGGTATATGGAATCAGGCGGCGAGCCCCCTTAGTCCCCCTCGCGTGCAGCAGCAACTGAGTTGGGTACTGACCTACCGCAAATTGCGTATATTGGCTCCGGAGTTGACGAAAGAAGCCCCACAAAACACGTATTTGGGTCGGGTGGATTACAATCTGACTGCCTGGAAAAACGCCTTGGGCTGGACCTCTGGCTACGAGTTGGGATCAGGGCAAAGTCCACGGATTGAATTCAGCTATCTGGCCGTCAATCCGGGCGAGGGGCAGTATTCCTGGATCGACCGCAACCGCGACAGTATTTTACAGGTAGACGAAATGGAGCTGGCGGTATTTCAGGATCAGGCCAATTACGTACGGGTAGCTGTAACCACCCCCGATTATGTACGCACCAATAACCTGGCTTTTAATCAGACTCTGCGTTTGGAACCCCGGCAACTTTGGCCGGCAGCTAAAAAAGGCTGGAAAAAATGGCTGGGACGAACCGCTACACAAAGCACCCTTCAAATCAACCGCCGCACTTTTGCCAATGCCACGGGGGTACGTGTTTGGGATCCGTTTCAGAATAACCTGCCAGATACTGTATTGGTAACCCTGAGTTCTACCCTGCGCAATATTCTGTTCCTGAACCGCGGTCAACCCAGTTGGGATGCCTCCTTTTCAGCAGGTGATAATCGGAGTCAACTGGCACTGACTACCGGGTTTGAACAGCGGCAAACGCAGGATTATCTGCTTCATTTGCGCAGTAGTTTCAACCTTCGCTGGAGCGTGGAAGCCGATGTGGAGCGCTTTTTTAAAAACAACGACAACGAAGCATTCAGCACCCGCAACTATCAGATAGAAGGTTGGGAGCTGGGGCCGAAACTCACCTGGATTCCCATTCGCGGACTCCGAACCTGGATTAATCTTAAATGGTCGGAGAGCAAAAACCTACTGACGTCGGCTGAACGTGCGGTTCAAACCAGTTGGACGGCAGAGATCAATTGGAACCCGGCTGCCAAGTCCAACACAGCAGGATTCCGGGCGGCCACCTCCTTGCGCCTCAAGGGCACCTATGCAGATGTGCAATACACAGGCGCAGCAAATTCCGCAGTGGCTTTTGTGATGCTGGAAGGTTTGCAAAATGGGAAAAACTTTCTCTGGAATCTGGCCCTCGACCGCCAGCTATCCAAATCCATGCAACTCAGCCTCCAATACGAAGGCCGTAAAACCGGCATCAACCGTGTTATCCACGTAGCGCGTGCGCAGGTAAGAGCGGTTTTTTGAGATATGAGATATGAGTTATGAGATATTTTAGGCCCAGCAGGTTTCTTAATAACTCATAACTCATAACTCATAACTCATAACTCATATCTCATAACTCATATCTCATACCTATCTCCGCTGCTAAACGCGCGTTATTCAGCACCAGGGCGATATTCGTTTGGAGGCTGCGGCCGCCGGTAAGTTGTTCCATTTTGGAAAGTAAGAAAGGAGTAAGCGCCTTGCCGCGGATCGCCAATCGCTCTGCTTCTGCTACGGCTTCGGTGATGGTATTTTCCATCAGATCGGCATCAAGCTGGTTTATTTCCGGAACGGGGTTAGCTATGAGGGCGCCGCCGCGGGGATCAAGCGTCCATTTAGTGCGCAACAGATGGGCTATTTCCTGCGGAGTATCCAGTTGAAAGTCCACTTTAAAGCCACTTTTTCGGGTATAAAAGGCTGGAAAATCGGATGTTTGATATCCAATCACCGGCACGCCCATGGTTTCCAGGTATTCGAGGGTGAGGCCGAGATCCAGAATACTTTTGGCGCCGGCACTTACTACGGCTACAGGGGTATGGGCCAGCTCCTGAAGATCAGCAGAAATATCCATGGTTGTTGTAGCGCCCCGATGTACTCCACCAATACCACCTGTGGCGAAAATCCGGATACCAGCCAGGTGTGCGATGATCATTGTTGAGGCTACAGTAGTGGCTCCGTTCAGTTGTTTGCTGAGCAGGTATGCCAAATCGCGCCGGCTGGCTTTCGGGATACTGCTTCCGTTTTTTCCCAGATATTCAATTTCATCGGGGGTTAACCCAGCTTTGAGTTTGCCGCCGAGGATGGCACAGGTGGCAGGAATGGCGCCGGCATTGCGTACGGTTTTCTCCACCAATAAGGCCGTTTCCACATTTTGGGGATAGGGCATGCCATGTGCGATTATGGTGCTTTCCAGCGCAACTACCGGTCTTTGACTCTGTAGTGCGGCTTCAGTTTCGGGCGAGCAGGAAATAAAAGGATGCAGCATTTGGTAAGAAAATCGTTGAAAATCAGCGTGAATTCAGGTTTTGAAAAAAAATCGAAATTTTTTCCCGCACAAAGGTTGCGAATTTACCAATTCAGATTTTACCTTTGCACCCGCTTTTGAAAAAAAGCAAACGTCTCATTAGCTCAGTTGGTTAGAGCGGCGGACTGTTAATCCGTAGGTCCAAGGTTCAAGTCCTTGATGGGACGCACAAGCCACTCCGAATCATCGGGGTGGCTTTTTTCGTTATTCATGTTTGACCGCTTCGCGGTCTGGAGTTGACGGCCTTCAATAGGGGATTTTCTACGTAGATGATTTTGGGGTCTGTACCGCCGAACGTCTTCTGCGTAATCTACGGACCATCTGCGTAAATCTGCGGGAAACCAAAATCTGTGTGAAATCTGTGCGAGAAGTCTCTGCGAACCCACCTCAAGCCGAACGCCAACTCAAACCCTCAACCACTCCCAAACTCAAACACTCAAAAAATGAGCTTACTTACTGTTGGTACCGTTGCATTTGATGATATTGAAACGCCTTCCGGACGTGCGGAAAAGGTAGTAGGCGGTGCCTGTACCTATATATCCCTGGCGGCATCCTATTTTGTTAAGCCAGTACGGGTGGTTTCTGTGGTGGGTGATGATTTTCCCCACGAAACACTGGAATATCTTCGGCATCGCGGGGTGGATCTGGAAGGTTTGCAAATCAAAAAAGGGGAAAAATCCTTTTTTTGGGCTGGTCGTTACCACAAAAATCTGAACTCCCGCGATACGCTGGAAACACAGCTCAATGTGCTGGCTACCTTTGATCCGATTTTGCCGGATGCTTACAAGGAAAGTGATTATCTGATGCTGGGGAACCTTACGCCAATGGTTCAAATGCAGGTTTTGGACCAACTCACACATCGACCGAAACTGGTGGCGCTCGATACCATGAATTTTTGGATGGATATTGCCATGGACGATTTGCGCAAGGTGTTGGAGAAAGTAGATGTACTGACCATCAATGACGAAGAAGCTCGCCAACTTTCCGGCGAACATTCACTGGTTCACGCAGCCCGAGCCATCCACAAAATGGGCCCTAAATACCTGATCATCAAAAAAGGCGAACACGGCGCCCTGCTGTTCCATCGTGGTCAGATTTTCTTTGCCCCTGCCTTGCCATTGGCGGAAGTGATAGACCCCACCGGTGCGGGCGACACCTTTGCGGGTGGATTTATGGGCTATATTGCTAAAACAGGAGATATCTCTTTTGAGAATATGAAGCGCGCGGTTGTATTTGGCTCGGCTATGGCATCTTTTTGTGTGGAAAAATTCGGTATTGAACGACTCAAGGGCCTCACTCCAGCTATGATAGAGAACCGGGTGGAGGAGTTTGCAGAACTGGTGAAATTTTGATGCCGAACATGCAAAACGCCCCAAACCTGCCCCCCCCCATAGAAGATACAGAGCGCCAGGAATTTATGCGCTCCATGCGCTTGTCGCGGATGATTCTGCCTATTGTACTGGGCTTGGCAGCGGTGGGATATTTATTTTATCGGCAATTTGATGCGGAAAAATTTCGGGCCATATCCTGGAGTGCCCATGCCTTTGCCTGGATTGGGGCAGCCTTGCTGCTTTTGTTGATACGGCATTTTTTTTACGCGTTCCGCTTAAAAACCCTCACAGGAAATCATTTTTCCTGGAAAAAATGCCTCGAACTGATCGTTATATGGGAATTTAGCAGTGCGCTCACACCTACGAGTAAGGGTGGGCCATTTGTGATGCTTTTTGTGCTCACCCAGGAAAAAGTACCTGCCGGCCGAACCGCTGCGGCCATTTTTTACACTATGATCTGCGATACCGGATTTTTCGTGGTGCTGCTTCCCCTGCTACTGAGTATTTATGGCCCGCCAATGCTATATCCGGGCATGACTGCTTACACCGATCAGAATCTTGCCTCCAGCGTGCTGTTTTTCACTTATAGCATGATGGTGCTTTATTTTACGGTGCTGATGTTTTTTGTGTTCATCCGGCCGCAATTAGCCCGTAAGGCCATGCATTGGCTGGCTGAGATTTCCTGGTTGAAAAAATGGTCGGCCAAACTGAGCTGGTGGGGGGAAGAATTTGAACTGGCAGCCAAAGAATTAGGTCGCCAAAACTGGAGATACCACGTCCGCGTATTGACCGGCGCATTGGGCGCATGGACCAGCAAATTCCTGATGATCAACTGCCTGATCATTGCCATCGTGCCTGCTACCCCCATTGATGGCAGTACACAGGCGTTTATTTATGCCCGATTGGTGGCTATGTTCGTTATTATGGCTTTTAGTCCAACACCTGGAGCAGCTGGTTTGGCAGAAATTGCCCTGGCCGGATTTATTTCAGATTATGCCCCCACGGGAATCGGCATGATTGTAGCGATCCTTTGGCGTGGTATGGCCTATTATGGGTACCTCATAGCGGGAGCCCTGGTAGTGCCGGGGTGGGTGGCGGCTAAGTTGAAAAGATGAACGATAGGACGATGGACGATGGTGCAACCTTGGTGCGATTTTGGTGTTTTGAAGAAGGGTTTCCGAAAATCTTCCAAGTCAGAAACCCTTCTTCAAAACACCAAAAATGTAGTACTTTGGCTGAATCTCAAGAATCAAACGACCACACAGACTTAGGTCCTGAAAACAAGCGTTACTTTTGCCTCAAGGATGGATAGCGTGGTGTTTCCCAGCTGTCTCGAATCTCTCCAAGGTCCAAGCATCCAAAAAACTTACAAGGATATGTTGCACTCTGTTTTGAAATCGGTTCTGTTTACCCTGATTTTTAGTCTGTTCGGTGCTGTGCTATTTGCCCAAACAGCCGATCCGAATTTGGCCAATCAATATTTTACGGATGGCGAATTTGAGAAAGCAGCTGCCTTGTACGGGCAATTGGTTGAAAAGGAACGCAAGAGCGACTTTTATTTTACCCGTTATATAGACTGCCTAACCAAGTTGGAAAAATGGGAGGAGGCAGAAAAAGCGGCAAAAAAGCAGATCAAGGATCAGCCGGAGAACAATGTGTTGTTTGTAGTGTACGGTCAGATTTTTGAAGAGCAGGGCAAAACGGCTGAGGCGGAAGCTCAATACCAGAAAGCTATTGACAAGCTGGCCTCAGATTATGCGGCGGTCATTCGCCTGGCAAATATGTTCCAGAACGAATCGAAGTACGATTATGCGGTAAAAACCTATGAACGCGGCGCACAGCTTACCAAAGATCCGTATCGCTTTGCCTACAATTTGGGCGATCTGTATCGTCGGAAAGGTGAACCGGTGAAAATGACCGAGCAATACCTGAACGCGCTTGAATCCGATCCTGGAAAATTGCCTTCCCTTCAAACCATTTTTGCGCGTACGTTGGGCGCTGAAGACTTGCAGGAATTGCAATCACAGTTGTATGTGCGGATTCAGGAAAAAGAAAATCCGGATTACATCGAATTATTGGCCTGGTCTTTTGTGCAAAAAAAAGACTTCAAAAGTGCCTTCCGGCAGTATAAAGCACTCGATAAGCGTTTGGGTGAAAGTGGTCAGCGTATAATGCGCCTGGCCGACGATGCAGCGGAGGCAAAAGACTATGAGACAGCCATTGCAGCGTATGATTATGTGATGGTTGAAAAGGGACAAACCAGCCCCTTTTTCTTCGATGCCAAACGGGAAGCTATGCAGTGCAGACGCCGCAAGATCACAGAAGGACTGAATTATACACAACAGGATCTTACCATTCTGGAAACAGAATATGAGACCTTTCTTTCCCAATATGGCAAAAGCAGCATGAGTGCTGCCATTATCCTGCAATTGGCAGACTTGGAAGCGCTTTACCTGCGAAATCTCCCTAAAGCCATTCAACTGCTGGAAGAACTGAAACAAATGCCAGGCTTGCGGCAGGATGCGATGGCACGATTAAAGATCAATCTCGGCGACTATTACCTGATGAACGGAGATATTTGGGAAAGTACGCTGCTATACAGTCAGGTGGATAAAGCGTTTAAGGAAGACACCATCGGACAGGAGGCACGTTTCAAAAATGCACGGTTAGCCTATTTTAACGGAGATTTTCAATGGGCACAGGCGCAGTTCGATGTATTGAAGGCTTCTACTTCCAAAATGATCTCTAACGACGCCCTGGATCTGTCGGTATTCATCATGGATAACCTGAATCTGGATACTACATCAGATGCTATTTCCTTGTATGCAACCGCTGAAATGCTTGTATTGCAAAATCGTTTTGACGAAGCATTTTTAAAATTAGATACCCTGGCCCGTGATTTTCCGGAACACTCCCTGCAGGATGATATTTTGTATCTCAAGGCCAGAATCTGGGAAAAACAAAGGGATTATGCCAAGGCCATACCACTCTATGAAGAGGTGGCCGAAAAATTCAAAGAAGATATCAGGGCCGACAATGCCTTATACGCGCTGGCACTGATCTATGAAATGAGGATGAACGATCTGGAAAAAGCAAAATCCATCTATGAAAAAATCTACCTCGATTATTCCGGTAGCGTATTCGCAGTAGATGCGAGGAAACGATTCCGGATTCTAAGAGGGGATAAAGTGCAATAGGAGTGTTTGAAGGGTTTATGAGGTTGAAGGGTTGATGAGGTTTATGGGTTTATGTAGCGGCGGGTTTAGCCGCCGATGGTTGATGAGGTTTATGGGGGGCTTTCGCAAGGGTTGTTACTTGTTTTACTTTAATTATGGCTTCCATGAATACCATTGACGCATATATCTCTGCACAACAGAAAGAAATTCAGGTGCTACTGGAACAGGTAAGATCTGTAATCCGGGAAAATGCACCGGGCGCTACGGAAGAAATAAAATATGCCATTCCAACCTTCATTTTGAATGGCAATCTGGTACATTTTGCGGCGTTCAAGAAACATATCGGTTTCTACCCTGCGCCCAGCGGCATGGTGGAATTTGAAGCAGAATTGGCGCCATACAAAGCTGGCAAAGGCTCCGTGCAATTTCCATTAGACCAGCCACTGCCCCTTGAGCTCATCCGGAAAATCGTAGCATTTCGGGTGCAGGAAAACCTGGCAAAAAAGTTGGCCAAGAAAAAGTAGACCGACAAAGTCCATTTATAAGAGATGAAATTGGGAACTTTGCCCCATAAACCCATAAACCCCATAAACCCATAACCTCCACCATGTCAGATATATTCGAAAAAGCGGAGCTGGTATTAACAGAAATCAACGCACAATCGCCGGCTAATGCAGCAGAATTGGAGGCGTTCAGGATTCAATATCTCGGCACCAAAGGCCTGATCAAGGGCCTGATGGAAGAAATGCGTAATGTGCCCAACGAACGCAAACGTGATTACGGTCAGCTCATGAACAGGCTCAAACAGGAAGCTGAAGCCAAACATGATGCCCTGAAAGAAGCCTTTGAGGCACAGGCTCAAAATGCAGCCGGCAATACGCTGGATCTCAGTGCCCCGGGTGAACCTATTCCGCTGGGTTCACGCCACCCGGTAGCTGTTACCATGAATCGCATTGTGGAAATCTTTACCCGCATGGGTTTCAGTGTGGCAGATGGTCCGGAAATTGAAGATGACTGGCACAACTTTACCGCTATGAACACCCCGGAAGACCATCCGGCGCGTGATATGCAGGACACTTTTTATGTGGTAGATGCCCCCGGAATGCTCTTGCGAACACACACATCACCCGTGCAAGCGCGGGTGATGGAAAACCGCCAACCACCCATTCGTATCATTGCGCCAGGCAGGGTATACCGCAACGAAACCATCTCCACGCGTTCTCATGCACAGTTCCACCAGGTGGAAGGCCTGTACATAGATGAAGGCGTATCTTTTGCCGACCTGAAACAAACACTCTTGTATTTTGCTCAGGAAATGTTCGGAGCTACCAAGATCCGATTGAGGCCTTCGTTTTTCCCTTTCACGGAACCCTCTGCAGAAATGGATATCTGGCTGGGTACAGATACCGAGAAAAACTACCGCCTCACCAAGGGAACCGGCTGGCTGGAAATTTTGGGCTGCGGCATGGTAGACCCTCAGGTACTGGAAAACTGCGGTATTGATTCCAAAAAATACAGTGGCTTTGCCTTTGGTATGGGTATTGAACGGCAGGCGTTGCGCTTGTACGAGATTGGCGATATCCGCCTGTTATTTGAAAATGATGTCCGATTCCTGAGGCAGTTCGCGTCAGCGATGTAATTTAGGAGGCATTGGGGCATTTAGAAGTCATTGGAGTCATTTGGGGTCATTTTCTCCCTAGTGTCGGGGTGACTGACAGTCACCCCGACACTAGGGAGAAAATGACCCCAAATGGCCCTCCTATCACCTCGGTTTATAACCGGCTACAGCATAATAAAGAATGTAGAGATAGCAGGGCACCATCAGCACTAAAAAGGCCATTTGGTAGCCCATACTGCGTTCCAGCAATCCATATGCCTGCGGGATGATGGCGCCACCTGCGATACCCATCACGAGCCATGCAGAGCCCACCTGAGTAAATTTCCCTAATCCATTGATGGCCAGCGGGAAAATGGCCGGCCACATCACCGCATTAGCCAGACCCAACAGGGCGATGCAGGTCACTGCTGTGGAACCGGTGGTGAAAAAGGTAAGCACAGTAAGGGCAACCCCCAGGGCAGCAGAATATTTCAAAAAGTCTTGCTGTGCAATGTATTTCGGGATTAATAAGATGTTGAGGATATATCCAAGCAACATTGCCCCGAGGGTGAACGTGGTAAAATACTTGGTTTGATCCAGGTCAAATCCTAGCGATTTACCATAAACGCCGATAACATCACCGGCCATTACTTCTGCTCCCACGTAAACAAAAATGGCCAGCGCCCCCAGTACCAGGTGCGGGAATTGCCAAACACTGGTTCTTCCTGCTGAAAGCGAGGTGGCACCTTCCTCTGCTGATTCAGCGGCCGTATCAATTTCCGGAAGAGAAGACCGGCGGATCATGAGTGCCAGGATGGCTAGTACAACGGCCATAACCAAGTATGGAGCAACCACGCGGCCGGCAAGCTGGTCGAGCAATCCGCTCCGCACGGCGGCATCGGTGGCATTATTTACTTCCGTTTCAATGGCTGTAGCGTTTTTTAATACAATGCTGCTGAGGATGAGCGGGCTAAGGATACCTGCAATTTTATTGCAGATGCCCATAATACTGATACGTTGCGCTGCACTTTCAATAGGGCCAATGATACTGATATAAGGATTAGAGGCTGTTTGCAGCAGCGACAAGCCCATGCCCTGTACAAATAAACCTGCCAGAAACAATGGGAAAGCGCGGGCATTGGCCGCAGGGATAAAAATCAGACACCCGATTGCCATCACCAGAAGTCCCCATGCCATACCATTTTTGAATCCTGTTTTTTTCAGAATGCCGGAGGAAGGAATGGCCAGAAAAAAATAACTGATGTAAAATGCGAAAGTGACAAAAAGGGCCTGAAGGGTATCCAGTTCGCAGGCCAGTTTTAAAAATGGAATCAGGGTGCCGTTCAGCCAGGTTACAAACCCGAAAATAAAGAACAACAGTCCAATAATACCGATTTGGTACAGATAACCGCCGTTCCGAGTGCTTGATTGTTGCATAGTCAGTCGTTTTGCCTTGAAAAACAGAAGATGATTTCGGGGTAAAGGAAGTTAACTTTTGGAAAGTTTCAAAGATTTGTGCGGCATTCGCCTATTGCGTGATATGGTTTTATCCCGCTATCTTTCATCCAAAAAAAACGTCAGTAGATGTATTTCCGGTTACTTGTGTTCGCCAGCCTGCTCTTCCTAAGCGCACACCGCCCCCCGCCCCCTTCCCCGGACTGGGGCTTCTTCGCCCACAAACGCATCAACCGACTGGCAACCATGACGCTGCCTCCGGAAATGATGGTGTTTTTCAAGCCCAACATTGATTACCTCACCGATCATGCCGTAGATCCTGACATGCGCCGTTACGCCAGCAAGCATGAGGCGCCCAGGCATTACATTGATCTGGATAATTACGGGCAGCCGCCTTTTGATCAATTGCCCCGGCAATGGTTAGAGGCTTTGCTGGCCCATACAGAAATCTGGATTGTGGATGCCGCCGGGGATACCTCTCTGCTAATTGGACCAAAAAAGCCTTTGCAGGAAGTATGGCGTCGGGATTACAAGCAATGGTTTAACCGGCAGGTAGCTGCCCGTTTTTACCAGGATGATGAAACCATTTCAGCAGATTCACTCAACACCTTTCTGGACTTTATGGGCCGAAAGGAAAAACCTGTAGCCGCATTTTACCGGGAACATCTCTCTGAACACGGTGTGCTGCCCTGGAACCTTCAGCGTATGCAACGACAACTGACGGAAGCCTTCCGGCAACGTGATGGCAAGCGTATCCTGAAACTGGCTGCCGACATGGGCCATTACATTGGGGATGCGCACGTGCCGCTGCACACCACCAGTAATTATAACGGCCAAAAAACAGGCCAACACGGCATTCATGGCTTTTGGGAAAGTCGCATTCCGGAACTTTTTGCTGACGATTCCTACGATTATTTTGTGGGAAAACCGGAGTACGTAGAGCGTACAGAGGATTGGTTCTGGCAGTCGGTTTTTGATTCCAACAAATTGGTAGACAGCGTATTAAATTTTGAAAAAGCCCTGCGTCGTAGTTTTCCTCAGGACCGGCAGATGTGTCCGGATATGCGCCTTGGAACTATGGTCGTGGTGCCTTGCAGGGACTTTGCCGCGGCGTACCAGGAATCCCTGAATGGCATGATCGAACGTCGGTTAAGGGCAGCCATTCACGCTGTGAGCAGCGCCTGGTATACGGCCTGGGTTGATGCCGGCGAACCGGATTTATCGGTAATAGGCAAGCCGGAGCTCAGTGAAGAAGATCGAAAGGAAGCGGAAGAACTGCGAAAGACATTTGATCAGGGACGGATTTTGGGAAGGGCGGAGGATCATTGATTTTTCTCACCGCAGAGGCGCGGAGACGCAGAGGCACGGAGGGTCGTTTCTCTGCGCCTCTGCGCCTCTGCGGTAAAAAACTCCCCAAAACTATGTTTCTTTGCTTCAAAATGACCATTCTCCATAAAATCCAACGATCATCTATGCGTCAAGTTAATCACATCTGGCAAGTACTGCTGCTGTTCTGCACGTTCAGCCTTTCTGCCCAAACGGATACCTTGCGGCTCATTTTTGCCGGTGATATCATGGGGCATGCACCACAGATTACCAGTGCCCAGACAGGCAAGGACCAGTACGATTATACGCCCTGTTTTAAATACGTCAAACCTATTCTGGAGCAGGCAGATATTGCCATAGGCAACCTTGAACTCACGCTGCCAGGTAAACCGCCTTACACGGGATATCCCATGTTCCGCAGTCCGGATGCATTGGCTACAGCCTTGAAAAAGGCGGGCTTTGATCTGTTGGTAACAGCCAATAATCATTCCAACGATGCGCATGCGCTGGGCGTAACACATACCATAGACGCGCTCCGCAAGGAAGCCTTTTTGCAAACCGGCACCTTCAAGAACGAACGGGATCGAAGTACCCTTTATCCGTTGATGATCTACAAAAACGGATTCAAAATTGCGCTGCTCAATTATACCTACGATACCAACGGCGTACCCACTCAGGCGCCAACCGTGGTTAATTTAATTGATAATGAGCAAATGGCTGCCGACCTGGCGGAGGCGCGGGCGCGCAAACCGCACTATATCATTGTGGTGATGCACTGGGGGTTGGAATACCAGCTCACGGAAAATGCTGTGCAGCGCGAACAAGCCAAATTCCTGATTAAAAACGGTGCGGACATGGTGATTGGGTCTCACCCGCATGTGGTTCAACCCATACGGATGGAGCGTGTTGCCATGCCGGACGGACAGGAAAAAGAGGCTCTGGTAGTGTACTCATTAGGCAACTTCATTTCCAATCAACAACAACCCAATACAGATGGTGGTATTTTGTTCCAGGTAGATCTGCTGAAAAACAAAGGCAATCCCAAGGTGCGATTGGGTACACACGGGATAATTCCTATCTGGCGTTATATTCATAAAAATGCTGCAGGGAAAAGCACCTATTATGCGCTCCCTGTATCTCGGGTGGAACGCAATGAAAAATTGGTGCCAGGCATGCCGGCTGCCTCGCAAAATGCTATGTTGAAATATACAGAAGGTTTGCGCAAAAGATTGAAGTACAATGAGTTGAAAATTTAATCCTCATGGAAAGACCTTATGTTTATTATGATTTTACACTGAGTTTGTGTACGCAATGCCTGCGTCGGGTGGATGCCAAAATCATTTTTGAAAACGATCAGGTTTGGATGCACAAGCGCTGTCCGGAGCATGGAGCAGAAAAAGTGCTGATTGCCGATGATGTGGAGTATTACCGCAGCACCCGAAACTATGCCAAGCGCAGCGAAATACCCAAGCGCTTTAATACCCGAACCCATTTTGGATGCCCTTATGATTGTGGCTTGTGTCCGGACCACGAACAGCACTCCTGCCTTACGATCGTAGAAGTTACCGATCGGTGTAACCTTACCTGTCCGACTTGTTATGCGGAATCTTCTCCACATCATGGAAGGCACCGAACGCTGGAAGAAATAGAGGCCATGCTGGATTTGGTGGTGGCCAATGAAGGGGAGCCTGATGTGGTGCAGATCAGTGGCGGAGAGCCCACTGTGCATCCGCAATTTTTTGATATTCTGGATATAGCCAAACGCAAACCCATCCGGCACCTGATGCTCAATACCAACGGTATCCGGATCGCTAAAGACCCGGCCTTTGTGGAGCGTTTGGCCACCTATATGCCTGATTTTGAGGTTTACCTGCAATTTGATTCCCTTCAACCCAAAGTACTGGAATGTTTGCGTGGCGAAAACCTGCTGGAGGTGCGCATAAAGGCGCTGGAACACCTGAACCGCTTCAACCTTTCTACTACCTTAGTGGTGACCTTACAAAAAGGATTGAATGATCAGGAGATTGGGGCGATTATTGATTTTGCCTTAAAACAGCGTTGTGTCAGAGGCGTTACTTTTCAACCCACGCAGGCAGCCGGGCGTGTGGAAGGATTTAATCCGGCCACTGATCGCATTACGCTCACGCAGGTTCGAAAGGAAATTTTACGTCAGGCGCCCGTATTTCAGCCGGAAGATATCATACCGGTGCCATGCAATCCTGATGCGTTGGCCATGGCATATGCACTAAAAATAGATGGTGAAGTATTTCCGCTTACCCGGTTCATCAATCCGCAGGATATACTGGATAATTCCCGCAATACCATTGTATATGAACAGGATGAACGATTACATCAACACATGGTACAGCTCTTTAGCACCGGGAATTCCGTAGAATGTGCCACCAACGAACTCAATCAAAGCCTCATGTGTTGTCTCCCACAGGTAAGTGCACCCAATCTGGGATATGAAAACCTGTTCCGGATCATCATCATGCGTTTCATAGATGCTTACGACTTCGATGTTCGGGCCATCAAAAAATCCTGTGTGCATATCGTGAGTCCGGAAGATAAAAAGATCATACCTTTCGAAACCATGAACCTTTTCTACAGGGACCCCATGAAGCGTGCTGTACTGAATGACCTGAGAAAAAGCGTTTGAGCAGAGTCCCCCATAAACCACATAAACCACATAAACCACATTCCCGCATGGAGCCTTTCGATCAAATTGACACCCCTCCCACTCCTCCCAGGCAGCCTAAGATGCCGATTGGCAAAGCAGTTTTGATCAATTTCGGTATTATGATAGCCTACATGTTACTAGCCAGTCTCAGCATGGGCACTGGTCATGAAGCCGGCTTGGGCGTTTTGGCATTAGATGCGTTTTTGATTGTAGCCCAGGTTGGGTTAAATATGTTGATCGGGTTTATTTTGGTTTTTACCCAGGATCATAAACAGCTAGGGGGCGCTCTCATGATTAGCGGGATTATCATGGGAGTAATCGGGTTTGGGTCTTGTTTTGCCCATATGGCGCTGTTGGAAGCTTAGCTGGACTTTAGCCATTTATGCGGCCCTAGTAGCATTGAGAATCAATTGTTTAAAAAGGTTGGCTTTTAAATTATTCACATCATCCTTAAATAGGGATGTGAATAATTTCTGTTTTTGCCAAA
>JBIKUE010000159.1:0-9179 GCA_044347755.1 Saprospiraceae bacterium | reverse complement strand
TGAACCTTTGCCGAGGTCGGCTGCAGTTTTAATCCTTCAATCAGAAGCAACCCGGAAAATCTTGGGATAACTCATATTTATGGTTTCCCCGAATCCAGTTCGTAAGTCTTCATCCGAACCTTTTTCCCCCGATCGTTTTCAACCACATCCTCCCATAATAACCTTACGCCGGTCAATAACTCTAACTCCGGTCGTTTATGCGGCGTAAGTACTCCAATAACAGGAGCTGCCTGAAAAAGATTCCAAATTAACGGATACAACTCTTTTTCCGGACATAGATGCAGCGCAAAGGATGATATAATCAGCCCATATTTTCCAGGGAGCCCCCCTCTGATCACATCTTTAAAGGACAGTTGCAAACATGGCAATCCGGTATTGCGGGTATATAATTCGTGTGTAAATGGATCGCATCCGAAGACCTCCTTCCAGCCGGCACTCAGTAATACCCGGCTGACCTCTCCCCCTCCGGCAGAAAAATCCAATACCCCGGAAGAACCATCCAGTCGATACAAGTTTTGCTCCAGCAACAATTTTATCAATGGGAAATGAGGATTCTCATATTCCGAAGAAAATTGCTGATAGTAGCCATCCGCGCCGTATTGATCATACAATGGCCGGATTTTCTTACTCATAACCGATTTAGTTTTTCACCTTTTTACTGTAGGCGCGCTCCAGGCTGTCTACCAGAAGTTCATATGCCGGGTCGTCTAGTGGATTGGCATAGCGGGTCCGCTTTTTGCCAAATAACTTCAGTTTAACCGTATTGTAGCGTTCAGGATGCATCCGCAAATCCTGTAATAATAAATGCAGATGGCGACTGGTGCTAACCAGATTATTATACAGTTCTTCATCTGTAAGGGTCTTCCCAACGAGTCCTTTGCCTTTAATCAAATTTTGGGCTAGTGTATCAACGTGGTGTAAAGTGCCCGATGTTACCGCCAGAGTACCTCTCAGGTCGCTCAAAGACATAGCCAAAGAGTCAATGGCGCTTGCAGCCTTTTTAGACGTCTGATCCAGGCCTGCATTTTTGAGTTGTTCACTCAAGACGCTAAGATTGGCAATAGCATCGCTGATATTTTTGTCGTTGGCTTTGAGCGTACCACTGACAGAAGCTAAATTTCCGGTAATGGCTGAAATACTTTGCCTGTTCAATGCCAATATTTCATTCAACTGGCGGGTCATTTGCTCTATGTTATGAATGGCATTATCCAGGGCAACCACGGAACCGGCAATTCCATTGGGATTTGCTTTAGCCAGAGAATCAAAGTTAATGGATAGTCCTTGCTTGATTCGTTGTGTATACACATCGAAATCATCCGGACTGCCTAATAAACTTTCGATTAGAGACTTGGAACCGCCAATCAGGTAATCGCCATCTTCAGCACAATCACCATCACACGGGTGCGGAATCAGAATTTCCACCGCTTTGCCCCCCATAAGGCTCATTCCAATGATAGTGGCAATAGCGTCCTTTGGAATATCCACTTTGCCATTAATGTTCAGCGCTACGATGATGGTTTTATCATCCGTTTTATCAATAAAAATGTCCTTCACCATACCAATCTGAAAGCCTTTGATAAAAACAGGGCTGGAAGGGCGCAATTGATCTACATTCTCGTACCGGACGTATAAGTTCTTGGAAGAGCTAAGCACATTCATGCCTTTGAGGAATTGGAATCCCCAAAAACCCAGGGCAAGCGCCACCAGTGCGAGTAGCCCTATTTTAACTTCGTTACTAAGTTTAAACATTGTGATTGGAAGTGATTGCGATGGTATTGAACCTAAAAAAGGGTTTGGCGATTTTAAAGCTGCACAATGGTAGCCGTTTTAAAGCCCATATTTTGAATTTCAGGCAAAACTTTTTCTGCTTCTGCTTTGGTTGAATAATTCCCGGAATAATAATGATACTTACCCTCCTGAAAACGCTCCCGAACATTTGCCATCAAACTCAGCTGGCCAACATTGGGATCCAGTTTATTGGGCCATGCCAGTAACAGGATGGTAAAAACCGGAGCCTGCTTAACGGTATTGGTTGCATTTACAGCAGGCTTTGCCTTAACCTCTGCTGACTTAGTGTCTGTTTGGGACGCGGGCTTTGCTTTGGCCGTAGCAGGGATTTGCTGCTTGGGCGGGGCTGTATTACTTTTGGAAGCAACAGGTGGTTGGGTTGCCGGTGTTTTTTTGGGTGCAGGCGCCTCTGCAACCCGATCAAGGGGCTTCCCCAATTCCATGTGGCGCTTATAAGCCTCAAAAGCCTGAAAAATAGACAGCGCCATTTGCTCCCGTCCTTCTTCAGAAGCTAAAAAAGCATCTTCCGAAGCGTTCGTCAGATATCCCGCCTCCACCAGAACGGAAGGCATTGCCGTTTCTCTGAGCACCAGAAATCCGGCTTGTTTGACGCCCCGGTCTTCCCGAAATGCTACTGCTGCGGCGAATTGCTGAACATAACCGGCAAAAAGAATGCTTTGCTCCAAATAAGCACTTTGCCATAAACTCGCAAAAATTTCTGCTTCCGGGCTTTCCGGATCATATCCCGCATAATTTTTTTGATAATCTTCTTCCAGATAAATGGAAGCATTTTCACGTTTGGCTACATCCAGATTGTCTTTGGAGCGGTGTAACCCCAAAACATAAGTCTCTGCTCCATGTACCGTTTTACCAGGCATCGCATTACAATGTACGCTGATAAAAAGGTCTGCATTATTCCGGTTTGCTATAGCTGCCCGCTCGTTCAATTCAATGAATACATCTGTATCCCGCGTGTAAACGACCTTAATTTCCGGATAATTCTCCTCAATATAGGCGCCCAAACGCAGCACGATGGCCAGTGTATTTTCTTTCTCATGTGCTGAAGCGCCGATGCAACCGGGATCCTTTCCGCCATGCCCTGCATCCAGTACAATGGTTTTAATCTTATAAGGAGGTTGAAGATCGTGGTTGAGCTCGGCAGCAGATTGATTCCAGTAGAAATCAAGGGTATGCAAACGGTTTGCATGAGCTTCACTATTTTTGCGGCCGTTCGGCAGAGATTTCCCCGGAATGCTGTGCGCGCCCGTTGAAAGGTTAAAATTTTCAAAAACAAGCCACGCGATGAGAAGCGTGAACGTTTGTAAAGCGAAGTTTGACTTCATAAACGCAATCCTTTAGTTTTCAAGCGATCCAATTACCTGTGATTCAATTTCCCGGCAAATATCGGTATTTATTCCAAATTGCCTGCCTGCTCTTCAGCAGTCAGCTATTGGCACAAATTCCGGATACCTTGCCGCGTCCGGATTCTCTCGCCAGACCAGCATTCCGGGACTCTGCTACAGTAGATCTCTCCAAAATCAAATTCAGCAACGATGGTTTGGATGCTGCTGTAGATTATTCTGCAGAAGATTCCATGTGGTTTGATGTCAAAAACAAACAAGTACATCTGTACGGCGGAGCCACTGTTACCTATACGACGTTGAATATTAAAGCTGGTTACATCCTTCTGGATTATGGTAATAACGAAATTTCTGCACAACCATTGCAGGATAGCTCAGGAATACTCACCGGAATGCCGGATTTTAAGGATGGCGAACAGCAGTTTACCGCCTCTAAACTTCGCTATAATTTCAAAAGTAAAAAAGGCATTATTTACGAAGCCCGGACCCAACAGGAGGACCTTTATGTACTTGGTGAGAAAGCCAAATTCGTTAGCGCTGCATCTGCCGATACTACCAAAAAAGCCAGAAACATTATTTACAACAAAGATGCCATTATTACCACCTGCGATGATCCTCACCCTCACTTTGGGATACGTACCAAAAAATTAAAGGTAATTCAGGACAAGCTGGTCGTGACCGGGCTTTCCAATCTTGAAGTAGGAGGCATCCCCACACCTGTTGTTATACCTTTCGGCTTTTTCCCTGTAACCAAAACACGCAAGGCCGGATTACTTATCCCTAAAGATTTTGATTTCCGAAATGCAGAAGGCTTTGGTTTTGAAGGACTTGGGTGGTATCAGCCCTTATCCGAACATATGGATGCCACTTTGTTACTCCGTGCATTCACCGGTGGTACCTGGGGTATTACTGCGGCTTCCAGATACAATTACAGATACCGGAACAATGGTAATTTTACCCTGAATTATAACAACCGGGTAACGGAAGGACCGAAGGCCGAAAAGGTTTCAGCCAAATCCTTTGGGTTGCAATGGACGCACGCGCAGGATCCCAAAGCGCACCCATCTCGCAGGTTTAACGGTTCTGTCAATATCCAGACCAACCGGGATCAACAGCGCAATCAAAACGACTACAACAGTGTTTTCACCAATACACTGAGTTCAAACCTGGCATACACCAAAACTTTCCCGGGTAAGCCGTACCAGTACTCCATTGGAATGCGCCATTCGCAAAATAATAATACCCGCCAAATGGACATCACATTGCCCAGTGCGCAATTCACCATGCAGCGGGTCTATCCTTTCAAACGTAAAATTCTGGTTGGAAAAGAAAAATGGTACGAAAAGATCTCCCTGACCTACAACAGTAAACTGGACAACTCCATCAGAACGGTAGATACCCTATTATTTGAAAAAGAAACACTGGAAAATGCGCGCATGGGGATGCAGCATGAGATCCGTACAGACTATGTGGTGAAACTTTTCAAGTACATCAACATCACGCCAAACCTGCGATACGAGGAAAACTGGTACCCTTACACCATTAATCGTCAGCTCCTTAATGATACTATTTTGGTGTATGATAGTATTTTTCAAAATGGAGAATTCATCGAAAGGGTTATCAATGACTCCAAATCTAAATACGGGATTGTAGAATCCAGCCGGGATTGGGGATTTAATGCCTTTAGAACCTATACTGCCGGCATTTCTGCCAGCAGTTCACTCTTTTTTACGCACAAAGCAAAGGGTAAAAAAAGCTGGTACCAGGGCCTCAGACACAAAGTATCTCCAACCATCAGTACCGGATTCGGGCCAGATTTTCGGAAACAACAGGATCGGTATTTCAAACAATATTACACAGATACCAGACCGGAAAGACGCGATACGCTCACCTACGGAATCTTTGACGAGGCTTTTTACAGTAAACCCACCCTTGCCAAACGGGATGTAAGCATTGGATATAGTTTTACCAATGTATTGGAATTCAAATATTTCTCGGCCAAGCGCGATACCGTGATTAAAAAGAGAATCTTTGACGGACTCACCTTCGCAGGCTCCTATACACCTACCCGCGACTCCCTGAAATGGAGCACCATCAGTACCGGAGGGTTGTTCCGTTTATTCAAAGGAATTTCCAATCTGACCTGGAATGTGACGTTCGACCCCTATATTGCCAATGAAAAAGGCAACCCGGTCAATAAATTCATGTATAAAGAGAAGGGACGGCTGGTTCGTACCACGCAACTTGGATTTGCTTTGAATACCGGTTTTCAGATCAAACAATTGCGGGATATGTTTTCCAAAAAACCCGCTGACCCAACCCAGGCTTCACAAAGCAAACCGGCTCTGCCCAAAGACGATCTCCTTAGTATATTCAACAACTTCAGAGTAGACCACCGGATATCTTTTGCCCGCCGACTCATCCCAACCGGATATGGAACAGCCCGTGACACCTTTACCATTGGAACTAACAGCTTGAATTTTTCCGGAAGTTTGCCGCTTTCTTCCAAATGGAGCCTGGATGTAGACAATATCAGCTACGACTTTATCAGCAAGTCACTGGTATATCCGTCCTTTGGCTTCACGCGAGACTTACATTGCTGGCAGCTAAGTTTCCGATGGCAGCCTGATCGTGGAACTTATGAATTCTTCCTCGGTGTCAAGCCAGGCACGCTGGATTTCGTCAAAGTGCCATATCGAAGGAATATATTCGATGCCCAGTTATAGCGAAAAAATCGCGACTGGAAGCCATTGGATACAACACCAATAGTCTGACTGATTCGCTGTCTGATTTCCGCTAAACGGTAAATGTCCGTTGGAAAATCTGCCCCCCTGACTGCAACCTATACTGGTATTTCCCGGGTGAAATATACCAGTCTGATGGTCTGAAAAGGAAGGTATAGGCGCCACGATCCTTAAACTCATTGACCAGGGTTCGCAACAAATGCCCGGCAGTATCCAGTATCTGCAGCCGAACAGGGCCATCCTGTAACATGGCATATTTTATTTCGATGGCATTGGTATCATTAGGATGTGGATTGTGTCCTAACAAAGCACATTTTTCATTATCCCCAAGAGCAGGTAAAATAGCAGGCACCAGTCCTGGAATAACGCTGTGCTCCTGCCCCAAAACAAAATTCACCAAGGCAGGATCATTGCCCATCCAATCCTTTAGCACGGTGCTGTAAATACTGCGGAAATCCAGACTAAATTCAGGATCTCCATATGGATCGGGGCTGCTTAAATCCTGATATTCTCCAACAAACCCATTTCCAATCTCTCCCCCAAACAACATCATGGGAGTACCCCAACCATGATCTGTTCCCAGAGAAGCATTTTCGTAAATGGTTCTGCCGAATTCACTAAACGTCATGCCGAGCACATTTTTAGGCAAGTCCTGATTACCTCCATAGCCAAGATCATCATAGAAGGCTTTTACGGAATCAGCCAGGTATTTTAGCAAGTTCAAATGAAAATCAAGCTGTTCCGCATGGGTATCAAAACCATAGATTTGTACCATATACACGCGGGTACCCAAATTGCCTTTTATCAGTTTGGCAACGATAGCCAACTGTTCCGCCAGGTAATTATTGGAGGGGTAATTCACCTGATTTTTACCTCTGGCATAGGCATTTTTGATGGTTTCCGCGTAACGGAAAGCGGAATTTGCCGTTTGCCTAACATAAGCAAGCTCTAACTCTCTGGGGCTATTTCCCAATAGGGAGGTATCATATAGCTGGCCCGTTTGTGCAATTTGATAAAACTCCTGTGGACTGCTCACTGCCAATGCCATATTGGCGGCATCTGCTTTAAACAAAAGATCCGTTTGAACGCCAATCTGCAATGCTGGCGGAACGGTAGGCGGTGTTTCTAAAAAGGCGGCATATTCATTGTCCAGAAATCGCCCCATCCAGCCTGTATTCAATACCACATCTGATTCACTGGCTGTTGCAACGATGTCGTAGGAGCGAAAATGGCTATAATTGGGTTCGGGATAACCAACGTTGAATAACACCTTCATCATTCCATCTTCCCACATGGGTTGCAGGGCATTGGTTATTTGTGGCATCCCATATTCCGGACTCAGTGCCCATAGGTTCGCATCCTGGATACCAATGGTTGGACGGAGGTTATAATAATGGGAATTCCCTCTTTCGATTATGGTATTCAATCCATCGTTTCCGCCATCCAGGCGAATAAGCACCAGAATGCGGTCATTAGCCCCATTAGCCAATGAAGCCATCAATGGCGTTGGCTGAAATGCCTTTAATCCAACATTGCCGAGCAACAAACCTCCAGCACCCAGAATGCCCGTAGCCGAAAGGAAATCTCTCCGACTCCAAAGTTGGTGCTCTCGGGTATGTGCCTCGCCATGGCGGATGGAAGCTCCGTGTCTTGGTTGTGCCTTATCTTGATTCTTCATTATAAATAGAATGCGTTGAATGAGAGTGAGATATGTGGCATTAAACCAGTTGGAACTCAGGGAGTTTTACCAGGTAATACAAGAGGTTTACGATTTGATACGGCGCTTCATCCCAATATAGATTCCAGGTTCCATCTATGTAATAATTCTCTGGTATACCTGATTTAAAGTTAATCACGGCAGATTGCAGATGAACTGGATCGAGGGTTTGTCCCAGAAAAAATTCTGTTAGCGCTGCAGTAATCAATACGGGATCCTTGCTATCATTTGTCAGGGCTTGAGCTAAGGTTCTCAAACTTTCCCTGCTTTGATCCTGAGTGGTAAGCCAGTAGGCTACCGCAGAACTGTAGTTCCAGCGCGCTGTCAGGGTGCTTTCATTAATCCAGTTCCTGTATCCTTTCCAGCCTGCAACATTTGGTGGATTAAATATCTCCTGGCCTAATTGATAAGACCAATATCCAATGGCATTCCACCGATCCACCGCTACTTCGCTTGATGGCACATTTGCCATTTTATACAGGTTAATCATGGATTCCAGGGGTGATTTATGCCGAGCGCTCATGTAGGCATCCTCAAAAAAATGTTCGCTTTTGAATAGTTGTTTCAACACCGGCAATATTTCCCAGTTGCCCTCCCGAAAAGTTTGCGCCAATCCTTCAACCACCTGGCTATCAACCTTTTGGTAGACAAAATGCTTATAAAGTTTACCGGTTATATAATGTGATACCTGATCCGCACGAGCGCTGAAAATAAGGTTGTGCGCTGTCGTGAAACTGAAATTGGCGCTTTGACCAAAAATCGTTTTAGTGGTGTTATCATGCAAATTGGGGTCGTAATAGGGCGGATCGCATAAATAGTCACTGGCTCTCCAGCCGGTTAGCGCTTTCGACATTTCCACGATATCAGCCTGGGTATAGCCATTACTTTCGCCCATAGTGAATAACTCCATTAATTCACGGGCATAATTTTCATTCGGTTCGCCAGCCACACTCAGGTTTCCATTGAGGTAAACCAGCATAGCACCTGTTTTACCCATTTCTCTGGCGAAAATCCGGAAATTCCCAAATGCATAATCATGAATCATCGAATAGTAATTCCACAGGTATGCATTACAACTATATACATCAAGTTCAGTTACAAAATGGTTATGCCAGAACAACGCCATTTTTGATCGGATTCCTTCTTCTAGCATTTCACCCAGCCAACGGCGGCGAAGCTCATCTCTGTGAATGAATATCAGATTAGGATCTGGGTTATTGCTATACTCATCCATTGTCCAACCTCCCCAATAGGGTGGATCCGGAGGCCCCAAATCGGCTGCAGTTTCAAGCAATTGATCAATAAGATCTGAAGGCGACATTTGAAGCCCTTGTTGAATCTGCTCCAGGGATGCTCCAAATCCAAGTCGTTTATACAAATGTGCTATCCTTTGTGCATTCCAGGGTTTGGCTGGAGATGGCACGTAAGGCATCAGTGGATCTTGCAGAGTTGGAGTCTCTTCAGACAAGTGATTTGAATGGATAGGCATTGTCGTGTAACGATTTTAAAGACAAGTATAGTAAAGATTTTTGAGATACCTGTGCTCAGAAATTCAACTATAAAAAAAAA
>JBIKUE010000050.1:0-33599 GCA_044347755.1 Saprospiraceae bacterium | reverse complement strand
AATACAACAAGGGAGACAGCAGGCCGGATTGATATCTGATAACGGCCACCCGGCCGGCCCAGGCATCCACTTCATGTTGGTAGGGAAAATTAAAGGAACCATGTTCCAAATCCAGTACTTTTTCCCACTGATCGCCTTCGGAGGTGGACCGATATAGTCCGTCTACCATGACAATAAATAACGCACCGGATTCCGGATCATAGCTGGCACTATGGCAAGGGCCGCCCTCAATGCCGGCCAGTAGGTTCCAAGATAAGGGTGATTGCGCGCAAACCGACTGGGAAATACAGCATAGCAGCAGAAAAGCAAAGCGTTTAATGAGGAGTGTCATCAGCTTTAAAGTAGTAGTGAGTTTATGTTGTTCTTATACCTTCAAAGATCAAACAAAATTCCCAAAAGCTGCCCGCCTAATATAAAAATCGCCTGCGCGGTACAAACCGCGCAGGCGAAAAAGCAAGTTCTATTCAGGGTGTGGTTGTTATTCAAATGTGTAAAACACCTTGTTTACCTTACCGTCATCAAAAGTCAAGGTGTTGGAAGTTACATAGCCTTGATTATCAATGGTATAATTGTAATTTACGAACCAACCTGAACTAGCCATGTATTTAGAAGGAAGGAGTTTGTTGGTTTTTCCGGTGAATTTATTGGGGAAATTGAACTGCTCCCAGTTGAGATTGGATTTATCAGCAGGTGTATCGCTATATTCCCAGGTACCACCCCATTCAAAATTACCATTCCGGTAGGCTTTGTAGGCGGTCATATTACCCTTGCTGTAGGTATATTCGTATACATAGACATCTCCCTGGCTGGTAGCAATGGTCTTTTTAGTCATGTATCCATCCTGATTATATTCATAGGTAATAGTCTGGCCCGTTACTGTGCTAATATTGTATTGAGAAATAGCGGTACCCTGTACAAGATATCCTTTTGCATTAAGGGTGCCGGCAAAACTGAATACTTCACGGTTTTCAGAAGTACGAAATGCCTTTACTTTTACTTCGTTTCCATTGTAGGTTAAGGTAATAATTTCATCATCATCCTCTTGAATGCGGGAAACACGTCCCTGTGCATCGTACTCAATTACATAGGGTGTAGAAGCCGGATCAGCAAAGCTCATTTTAACCAGTTTTTTACTCACTGCTATAGGCTCAATAGAATCATCTTTTTTGCAGGAGTTAAGGAGAACAAGGAACAACAAGCTAAGAATTGCGTAGTGTTTCATGGTGTTTTTTTTTAACAGTCAGGGATAACATTAATTGCTTCTCCCAATGTCTGAATGTGTTGTTAGGTGATTGTTTTTAACCGGAGTATTTCATTATCCGGCTGTTTGATGACACAAAGGTGAGCCGGTGATGTAGTGGGTTAAAAATTTTACCACCCGAAGCGTGGCAAAAAATCAATGAATGGCAGCAAAATGAGATCGAAACGTTGGGCTGGTTAAAGGCTAAAAACGAACAGGAGATATTATCTATGAGTTATTCCAAGGTTAAACGATTAAGCTTTTTACATTTGCCATAATTCATGCTTTTTATATGATTCGGAAAAATGTTCAACTCAAGGATATTGCCCGGGAGGTCGGGGTATCTATCGCTACCGTTTCCTATGTGTTGAACAACCGCCCTATGGCCGCACGAATCAGCGAAGAAGTAACCGCACGCATACGGGAAACAGCCCGTGAACTGAATTATCAGCCCAATCAGATTGCCAAAAGCCTGAAGACGCAAAAGACGCATACCATTGGCTTGATAGTAGCAGATATTGCCAATCCATTTTCCGCTCATATTGCCCGTATCATTGAAGACGATGCCAAAAAAAAGGGCTACACGGTAATTTTTGGCAGTTCAGACGAAAACCTGGATAAAGCCTGGAATCTGGCAGATACCATGATCAATCGCCAGGTAGACGGATTGATTATTGCAGCGGTAGAGCATTCGCAACACCAGCTTGCCGAGATTCAGAAAAAAGGCGTGCCACTGGTATTGATTGACCGGTATTTTCCACTGGATGGGATCAGCTATGTTGGCATCGACAACCACCATGCAACTTATGAAGCGGTGAAATTGCTGATCCAAAATGGCCGAAAACGTATAGGCCTGATCAGCTACCAAACGGAATTGGTACATCTTTCCGAACGAAACCGCGGCTATTCAGATGCTCTTCGCGATCATGGTATTCCCATAGATGCGTCTCTGATCAAAACCATTTCCCTCTACCAAATCCGTCAGGATGTAGAACAGGGTTTAGATGAGTTATTGCAATCTACTCCCGAAGTAGACGCTGTATTATTTACCACCAACTTGCTATCTGTCAATGGCTTACGCCACCTTTTTCAAAAAAAGGTGGCTGTGCCGGATCGTTTAGCCGTTGTAGCTTTTGATGAAACCGAAGTGTATGATTTTTTCCCTGTAACCATCACCTATGTTCGCCAGCCGCTCCAGGAATTAGGTCGCACCGCCTCTGAAATACTGATCAATCAAATGGACCACCCCAACGAGCCCGTCCATGTTAATCTGAAAACCACCCTCATAACCGGGCAATCCTCCGGATAAACCCCATAAACCCTGCTTCAGGTCAAGTAATTCAAAACTCACAGATCAAAAAAAGCCCTTTTGCATGAAAAACACTGAAAATCAAGCTATTGAAGAAAAACAATACGTGTTGGGTACCGATCGCGCTGAACTGCATCGGCTCGGATTGCAACACCAGGTTTGGGCCTCAGAAGCACGGCGGGGATGGGAACTCGGCGGTTTCCGCAACGGACAAACCCTGCTGGATTTGGGTTGCGGACCAGGATTTTGCACCACAGAACTGGCCTATCTGGCCGGTGATACAGGAAAAGTGATCGGGGTAGATTTCGCGGCCAACTACATTTCCTTTCTCCGGAAACAAGCTGAATTACATGAACTGGACATCGAGATTCAGCACGCTTCTTTTGACGACATGCAACTGGCGCCAAATAGTCTTAATGGTGCTTTTTCCCGATGGGCGCTGGCATGGGTATCCAACCCTGAGGAGGTGATTGCCCGGGTCCAAAAGGCCCTCAAACCCGGCGGACGGTTCGTGATTCAGGAATATTTTGACTGGTCGGTTTTCCAGACCGAACCCCCTATGCCCCAATTGAAAAAAGCGATTGGCGCCTGTTACCGGTCTATGAAAGAACAAGCCGGGGATATTGACGTTGGCCGCCACATACCAGCCATGGCCACGCGCCTGGGTTTGAAGGTGGTGCATACTCGTGTCATTGCCAAACTAACCGGTCCGGCTGAACTCACCTGGCATTGGCCTTATTCCTTTTTAAACATCTATCTACCTAAAATTGCGGAACGAGGATTGCTTACCAAGGAAGAAGTAGTAGCCGCCCTTCAGGATCTGGATGCCCTCACCGCTATCCCTGAGGCGAGAATCCTGTGTCCGACCGTTTTGGAATTGGTATTGGAAAAATAAAATTAAGCTATGAAAAAATCACACATCAACCCTTCTCCCAAATACTTTGAACGCTATGTCAACCTCTTTGAGGATGTAGACCTGGACGCAGCTTTTCAGGAAAGTGAAGCAGAATTTAATGCTTTTAATTGGGAAAAATGCCGCCAAACGGGACTAAAGGTCTATGCGCCCGGCAAGTGGACCATTCCGGATGTACTGCAACATTTGCTGGATTGGGAGCGCATCATGACCTATAGGGCATTGGGTTTTGCCCGGGGTATGTTCCAAATAACGCCCGGACATGATGAAAATCTGATGGCTGAAAATGCAGGTGCTTCTGCGCGTAGCCTGGAGGAGATTCTGGAGGAAATGAAAACCTTGCGCACTTCCACGCGGCAATTTTTCAACAGCCTGAATGATGCCCAAATGCTTCAGCCAGGTGTTTGCTGGGAAGCGCAGATGTCGCCACTGGCATTGGCTTTTACCATTTTGGGGCACCAGCGACATCATTTCAGGGTTTTGGAGGAACGGTATTTCAGCTTGTAGCACTGTAATGTACCTTAAATTGGGTATGATTGAGCGCTCACTTACCTATTTAAATCTATCGTCAAAGTGTTGATTTTAAAGGAATTATATAAATATTTTTTCTTTTTTTCCTTCTTCAGTAAGAAAACCACCTGATTTTGCGGATCATGGTTTTAGTTTAGTGACGGGGTGCTTGTAGTCACTACAGAAACAACATGGAGGAGTCTTTTATACAGTTGGTTACCCAACACAAAGCGCTGATCTACAAGGTCTGTCGCACTTTCCGGGGGAATGATCCGGAGGGTGCGCGCGATCTGTTTCAGGATATTGTGGCGGAGCTATGGCGGGCATTTCCACGCTATAACGGAACGGCTAAATGGACTACCTGGGCTTACCGCATTGCCTTATACGTGGCCATTACACAACAACGCAAGCGCAAACTACCTACGGTGGCATTTCCTGACGTAGAACTGCCGCCCCCACCTGAACCCAATGAGCAACTGGCTAATTTGCATCAGGCCATTGCCCAGCTAAGTGAACCAGATAAAGCCATTATCCTGCTGTATCTCGATGATCTCTCTTATGCCGATATGGCCGAAATTACCGGATTGACAGAAAATCACATCGGTGTGAAGCTTAACCGGATCAAAGGCAAACTCAAAAACCTGCTACTAAACTTTGATTAATGTGATTTTGATGATTTGAGTGATTTGAATTTATTGATTGTTAATTGATTAAGTTTCATCGGTCTTCAAAACCACTTTACCTTGACTATACATGGAAAACCATAAAGAAATACCGGACCTGGACCATCTGAAGGCCGCCTGGAACCAGGAACTGGAGCAACAGGCAGCTGCCGATACCTTCATCAACCATCAAAATCTACAAACCATGATACACCAACGCACTCAATCCACACTTATGCACCTGAAGCGCAATCTACTCATCGAAATTATCAGTACTGCTGTGCTGATCGCCGTTGCATTTGGCTATGCGGTTGGGTTCGATAAAAATATTACCCCATTCTTTTGGATTGCCATTATACCGGTTACATTTTTCGGGCATATAGCTTTGTATGTTTCGCTCTATCGACAAGAACGTCGTAGCGCTACTCATTTGAAAGAATCACTTCAAACCAGTGTGCGCCATACCGGTCGGTTCATACAACTGGCCGAACGAACTGCTTGGGTGGCAGCAGGCTATATTCTGGTTTGCGGATTATATATTATATTTAAACGTGACATGTCTTTCCTGATAGGCCTTGTTCAATTAGGCATAGTTATTCTTGCTGCTATTGTGATATGTTTTTTTGTGCATTTTTATATAGAAAAACTATACGGACAATATTACAGACAGTTATTGAAACATCAGGAAGAGTTATTGGCTTAATAGACGATGGATATTAAAGATGGATATTGGACGGCTTTTACGACGTGGATTGCCAACAGTCCAACGTCTAAATCACAACTCCCTCACCCACACATTCCGGAAACTAACCAAATCTCCATGATCCTGGAGTTTAAGGGGGGCTTTTCCATGCGCCTGGTAAACCGGCAAACCGATATATTCCGTAGGACCTTTGATTTCAGTGTTTAGTTGAATAACCACTCCGTTGTGGATGACCGTTATGCGTGCTGGCGTAAGGAGGATGCCATCGGCATTGAAGCGGGGCGCTGTGAACAGTATGTCGTAGGATTGCCACTCGCCGGGTTTGCGGCAGGCATTCACCAGCGGCAGCGTTTGTTTGTAGATAGCGCCGGTTTGCCCGTTGGAATACGTACGGTTTTCGTAGCAATCCAGCACCTGCACTTCATAGCGGTTTTGCAGGTAAACACCGCTGTTTCCCCTGCCTTGACCTTCTCCTTTCACCAATTCCGGCGTACGAAATTCCAGATGCAATTGTATATCCCCAAAACTGCGTCGGGTAATGATGTCTCCGGCGCCCGGCTTCACAGTGCCTGCGCCATCACCCAAAGTCCAGTTTACGGCTGAGTTATCCCGCGCACTTTGCCATTCTTTCCAGTGTGTACCATCAAACAGCACAATGGCATCCGAGGGCGGTTGCATGCCTTGGCCGGGTGTCACCACTCGCGGTACTGGATTCCATACCTCTGTAGCTACGGGATCGGTAATTTGTGCAGAAAGACTTTGGAGGCCCGATGCCAGCAACAAAAGCGAAAGTAAATAGCGAAACACTGGAATTGAGTGATTTTTGTTTAATAGTTGTTGAAGGTCATTTGGGAGTTGGTCTTACTGACGGGCAGTCACCCCGTCAGTAAGACCAACTCCCAAATGACTTAAATGACTCCCAAATGACCTAAATGACTCCCAAATGACCTTCAAATGAACCCTAATACCCCCCAACCCCCGCATCCCAATCATTCTTGTCCTCATCACTCAGCACCCCATCTTTATCCCGGTCTTTGAAAAAATAGGTTCTGGCAAACTGGTATGCACCTTTTCCTACTTCGGCGCCAATGATCCGGCCGGGAATATCATCAAAGGGCGCTTCCGTGCCGCACCAGATGCGGGAGAGTCCGGCCTGATCCGCAGCATCGCGGTAGGTAGCCCATTGCAGGGTTACATCCACGCTGGGCCCCTTTTCATGTTCCAGAAAACGGGAGTTGGCTTTAATGGTGTATTCACCTAGCCCACCCGGAAAATAAGGATCGCCCGTAATCCAGCCAAGCGCTTCAGCACCCGCGTGAGCCAAGGCAGAATGGGCAGACACAAAGCTTCCATAGGGCGGTGTAACGAATGCTTTATCCTGATAGGGATGCCAGTTTTCGGCCAGGATCCATCCGGTTCCTGCCACGTCTACCGTTGAGTCGGCAACGGCATAGGGGCCTTTCCAGGCGAAAAGCTTGATTTTTCCCAGATTCTTGTTTTTGGGCCCGGCAAGCGGATCGCCCTTTTTGATCAATTCAATCCGACCCGGCAAAAGCGGTATACCCGCCGGATGATAAGAAGGCTCCTGCGGGTTGGTAGATTGTCCTCTCGACGCCAGGTAGCGCAAGGCCGTAACAGGCCGGGCACTATCGTACCAGCCTTTCACGCCCCAGGCGGCAATAGCAGCATCGTGCAAAGCCCCGCCCAGCAGGAAACAGGATTTTACGTCCCATTCCAGATCATTCACCAGCTCTCCTTTCCCGTTGATCTTTTTCATCAATCCGGGTTGATCACTCACATAATGCAGCAGGGTAAGCCAATGCCCGGTGGCCGTTTCATGATGGGGGCCCTCCGCCCAGTATCGGGCAGCTGCGCGGGTAAAATCGCCACGTGGAACCATATTCGGTGCGTATGGCTGGCCAGTGCGCGGATTCAGGGTATGGCCCTTGCCTGGATCTCTTCCTGTGTCTAGTCCGTAAAAACCCCGCAGTTCCGCGAGATTGGCCGGATAGCTTTCCACATTACCCATGGCGCCGGGCGACACATCCCATTGTATCCCGTCGGCAGGCGATAAGAGACCCGACCAGGCCGCTACCAGGGCATAGTTCCATTGATAATCAGCGCTTCTTCCACCACCTTTGGCCGTATCCAGTTTTGGCAAAAAGGTATCACCCGGATCATGGTAAAGCCGGAAATCCATACCATACCGCACGAACACCTTTTGGTCTGTTTTTTTCAGGGAAAAAGGCGGCACCTTGCCCCAATGCGGGGTTTGGGAGCTCTGCGTACCCGTAATACGGCGGCCACTGCTATCCAGGGAATCAATGAGCATCCAAAAAGGCTTCCCGCCACACCTGCATTCAAACATGGGATACCCGTCGTGATCCAGTGCACGTCTGACTTTTACCGGTTGCCAGCGATTCGGATCGTTCAGTGTTCCGGTGCCAGGTTGTATGACCGTGATTGGCTCATTCGCAGGTTTGTATTTTGCGTTGGTGTAATTGTTCTCCTCTAATGAGCCGTCTTTGGCGCCCATTTGCAATATACATTGAGCAATGTAATTGCCCAGAGCAGCCGGCGATCCGCTGGCATAGTCAATGGAATTACTGCGGTAATCATACCCGTGTTTGGCCATCAAATCACGGAACCGGGTCATGGCGCCCGAGGCTTGCGGCGAGTGGGTATACCGGGATGTGAGGAGCCGGTAAGCGGCAAAACTGATGGCCTCCTTTCGTGCCGCCTCTATATCAGCAGGAACCGGTACATTCCTGCACGGACAGGTAAAGCCGGAAGCAGTAGTTTGACCGAGCAGATATGGGCGTGCCACGGTATCGTAAGCAGCCCAGGCGTCGTACATAGCCACAGAAAAGTGAAATAAATTACGGGCTTGCACGGCCGGGCGGGCCAGATCGCCCTCCATACTTTTCAGTAGGGCTTCGCTCCATTCACGGGCAATGCTGTGTTGGGCGGAAAGCGGCATGGCCGTTATTAGGCAAAAAATGGCTGAAACGATAAAGCGGGAAAAAGGATGTTGGCGCATGCGGACAAAAGTAGCCAATATCCTGAAAATGGAGGGTTTTTACCGCGGAGACGCAGAGGCGCAGAGGGCTTCAAACTGAGAATCTCACTCAGAGTGAGACTCTCAGTTTGAAGCCCTCTGCACCTCCACGGTAAAAAACTAGCTACCGCGTCTCCATGGTAAACCTTATTTTGTCCTGATCGAGGCTCATCTCGTACACCAGCTTATCCTTTTCAATATTGATGATAGTGCCGATATCAAAGCTTTGATCATTTGTAAGGGAAAGCTGTTTACCGTCGGAGCTAATGCTCCAGCCACCTGTGCTGGTTTGCGGGTCGTTAGCGTCGCATTTAGCGGCGCCTTCGTCCACCTGGAAGGTTTGGTTGCTTAGAAAAGTGAAGCAGTTATCGGCCATGCAGGTTTCCATGGGCACAGAAACCCAGAGTCCGGAGCCGGATACATACCCTTCTACCAGGGTAACTTTCCAGCAACTGGCGGCGGTCAGGATTTCGGAGGGAGTGGGCTCGTCCTTTTTACAAGCGGTGGTGAGGAGCGAAAGGGTCAGCAGCGCACAGGCAGCCATTTTGAATGTCTTTTTCATGTTGAAAATGGTTTTGTTATGTAGCGATATAGCCACCTAACAGAAGCATAAAACAGGAAAAAGGATGCACGTGTGCGGGTATCTGCGTACGAACAGCAGGTTGTGACGGATGGAAGGTTTATTGTGCTGTTTCAGAAGCTATTGCTTCTGTCTCGTCCTAAAATAACTGTCTTGTCCTGAAAAAGGTTTATTCTAAACACACTTTGTAAAGTCATGATCAGGATTAAAAAAGTAAAGTGTCAAATCATCCTTCCCGGAATATCATTCCGGGATACAGTGCCTTACTTACAAAACTGCCCCAACAACGCCTGCGCTGGCGCATACCCCACCTGCGCGGCTTGTTGCCAGTCGGCGCAGGCGCCGGCGCGGTCGCCGGCGGCATTTTTGGCCATGCCACGGTTGCAGCGGTAGTTGGGGGCGTCGGGTTTTAGCTGTATGGCCTTATCAAAAGCTGCAAGGGCTTCGGGGAACTTACCCATACTGGCGTAGGCGTTGCCTGTGTTGTTTATGGCATCCGTATAATTGGGATTGATCTTGAGCGCTGCATTGTAGGCTTCAATGGCCTCTTTCATGCGCCCGAGCGGCGCCAGCGAATTGCCTTTCCGGAAATAATGCTCTGGATCTGCTTTGGCCTGAATGGCCTTCTCAAAGGCCTCCAGCGCGCGCTCGTGTTGACCTGCGCCTGCATAAGCCATCCCCAGACTGGCCTGTATACGGTCGACTTCAGTTTTGGGCGACAGCTGGCCGTATTTTTCAATATCGGCAATGGCTTTGGCAAAATCGCCTTTGGTGAGGTATACCTGGGAGCGGCCATACCACGCATCCGCAAAATCCGGCTTGATTTCTGTTGCCCGGGTAAACATCTGAATGGCATCGTCGTACCGTTTCATTTTGTTGAAGGCCACCGCCAGGTTGAAATTAGCGTCGAAATATACCGGGTCTGCTTTGATGGACTGGGAATAAGCCTGGGCAGCATTTTCATAGTCCTGCAAATCGTCGTACGCCAGACCCAGGTTCGACCAGCTGAGGGCATCGCCGGGGTGTTTGGCAGTGTTGTTTTCCCAAAGCGCTACACTGGATTGCCAGTGGGTATTCTGTATAAAAGTGAGTGCTGCGCAAACCGCCACAAAGCCGGCTGCCAGATAAGGAAGCAAGGAGCGCAGGCTACGGGCACGTTCTCCGCTTTCTATGTCGGAATAGGTTTTACCCATGATATACAACAATCCAAGATACGGAATGTAGGTGAAACGATCCACCATGAAGGCCTTTCCGGCCCCTTTGAATTGCAATACAAACATGATGTTCACCAGGAAAAACACAAAGCCGAATACCAGCGTCGTATTGGATTTCCGGCGCTCCCAGATCAGCCAGACGATGAGGGCCAATATCAAGGGCGTTATGTAGAAAAATTTCGGCAGATCACCGGTTTTTGGATAGGGGTAATAGGCCGACAAATTCACCGGGAACAGGAATTTTTCCAGGTAATTCCACAAAGAAGCCGTAGCAAAAAAGAAACGTTCAGTCAGGGGATAGCCGGTGTCTTTAAAGCCCTCTGCTTCACCCAAAAAATGAATACCCACCAGACCAAATACCAGGGAAAGCGCAAAAAACGGTGCCTTCTCCAGCCACACTTTCATGCTTTTCCAATCACGACCCGCCAGCCAATCCAGCGCCAGCATGGAAAGCGGCAGGGATACCGCCTGGATTTTGGAAAAAAGGGCCAGCAGACCGAAAAGCAGGGTGAGCAGGTAATGTTTGGTTTGACCGTTTTGGGCGTATTTCCAATAGGCGTGCAGCGCGGCAATGTAAAACAGCCCGTAAAGCACGTCTTTGCGTTCCGTTACCCAGGCCACACTTTCGGAGCGCATGGGGTGTATGCCAAAAAGCGCCGTGGCGAATGCTAATCCCCAGCCTTTTAAACCCAGGGCACGGAGGAAGAAAAAGGCCATGGCCGTGGCGCCCAGGTGGAGCAGGAGGTTATCCAGATGGTACAAAAACGGTTGAAAATTCTCCACCGACATTTGTCCGGGCTTAACTATAGTGTCGAAACTATGCTCCAAACAATAGGTCAGAATCACCAGCGGTGAATAGTTGCCATGGGTGTGTCCGGTAAAGATCTGCGCCAGGTCAATGCTTCCCAAAGGTTTTACCATAGGGTTGAGCCATAGATATCCATGATCGTCCCAGTTCACAAATCCGGCACTCAGGACATTGGAGAATACCAAAAAAGTAAGTACCAGAATACCACCCAGGATAGCCATATCCGGAATAGGCGTTTGGGTTTTGGCGGGGGCAACTGGGGGAGTTGGTTTGGCGTTTTTTGTTTTTTTCGACATAAGTTTGAGTCGGGTTTCCGTTCGACAAAGGAAATTATTTTTTGAACGATCCTAAACAAAAACCTATCAAACCCCTCAAACCCCTCAAACCCGTCAATTCCACCCAATGAATTCACCCAAACGGCGTTTATCAGTGCTTTTGGCCGAAAACCTGGAAGAATACCTGAGCTCAGGGTAACTTTGTGGATGAAAAGGCGTTAAGGGACACGAAGGCGCAAAGGCGCGAAGGCGCGAAGAATTTCTTTTTAAGGCTCCTAAGGTCTCTCAAGCCGAACGCCAACTTAAACACTCAAAAACTCAAACACTCAAAAACTTCAATACTCACATGCGCTCAATTCTGTACACGGCCCTCATCGCCGTTTTCACCCTTTACTTCTCCTGCACGCCTAAAAACGCGCCAAAAATTACCGGAAGCCCGTCCGGAGCTCCGGAACCCGCCTGGGATACCCTTGGGAAACCAGACATGAACGAGGAAGACGAGACCCTTGAATACAATGTGCTCGACGATATTGTGGTGGAACCACAGACCACCTATAACGAAGACTCCCTTCGCCCCTACAATGCCTCGCATACTTTTGAAGTGGATCTGATCCATTCCAAAGTAGAACTGTCTTTCGATTGGGATAAAAAACGCGCCAACGGGAAAGCGACACTCACCATGCGTCCATGGTTTTATGCCACCGACAAAGTGACGCTCGACGCAAAGAATTTTGATATCCTTTCCGTGACTTTTGACGGCAAAAAGGAAGAGCTGAAACGGGACTACAACAACCAACAACTCACCATTGAGCTTGGCCGGGCATACACCCGTAGTGAAGAGTTCAAGGTTACCATTGCCTATACCGCCAAACCCGACGAGCGTGAGTCTTTTGGTGGCAGCGCAGCCATTACCAGCGATAAAGGCCTGTACTTCATTAATCCTGACGGCGCTGTAAAGGACAAGCCCATGCAGATCTGGACCCAGGGCGAAACAGAAAGCAATTCGTTTTGGATGCCTACTGTGGACAAGCCAAACGAGCGCTGCACCCAGGAAATGTATCTAACCGTGGCCGACAAGTATAAAACCCTCTCCAACGGTGTATTGGTGTCTTCCAAAAAGAACGCCGACGGTACCCGCACGGACTACTGGAAAATGGATAAGCCCCACGCGCCATACCTGTTTATGATGACCATCGGGGAATTTGCCGTGGTGAAAGACAAATGGCGTGGCATTGACGTAGATTATTACGTGGAGCCCAAATTTGAACCACACGCCCGCGACATCTACCCTTACACCACCGAAATGCTGGAGTTTTTCTCCAACAAGCTGGGCTACGCCTATCCATGGCAAAAATACTCCCAGGTAATCGTACGCGACTACGTGAGCGGCGCTATGGAAAACACCACGGCGGTGATCTTCGGCGATTTTATGCAAAAGACCAAGCGCGAGCTGATGGACGACCACATGACCAACGAAAAAGTAGTGGCTCATGAAATGTTCCACCACTGGTTTGGCGATCTGGTTACCACCGAAAGCTGGGCCAACCTCACCATGAACGAAGGGTTTGCCAACTATTCCGAATACCTCTGGATTGAACATAAATATGGTAAAGATGCCGCCGACGAGCATCTCATGACCGAGCAACAAGGCTACTTTTATTCCTCAGCCGAAGGCGGCCATCCGCTTATTCATTTTGGGTACGAAAACCGTGAGGATATGTTCGATGCGCATTCCTACAACAAAGGCGGCTGCGTATTGCATATGCTGCGTCAGCAGGTAGGCGACGAGGCGTTTTTTGCTGCCCTCAACCGATATCTGAAACGCAATGAGTACACTGATGTAGAGGCCCATGAATTGCGTCTGGCCTTTGAGGATGTCACCGGTCAGGACCTTAACTGGTTTTTCAATCAATGGTATTTTGACGCCGGCCACCCACAAATGGAGATTGTGTACGATTGGGACGAATCTGCCAAAAAAGCCAGCGTAATGGTTACGCAGGCTCAGGAAGGCGCCAATGTAGCACGGGTGTTTGATCTGCCTTTGACCGTAGACATTTACGAAGCACCGGGCAAAGTACGTCGCGAAAACATTCGCATGACCCAGCGTCAGCAAACGTTCACGTTCAATTGCAACGCCAAACCGGCTTTGATCAATTTCGACGCTACCAAATCCCTGCTTTGCCAGAAAAATGACCGACACACCCCGGAAGAATGGGCCTTTATGTACCGCAATGCTCCCTTGTTCCGCGACCGTATTGAAGCGTTGGAAGCACTTCAGGCCGAGCCTTCCGAGTATACCATGGCGGTATTGAAAGAAGCGCTGTCTGATAAATATCACGGTATTCGTCAGACAGCCCTGCTGGCAGAAGGGGTGGATATGCCGGAGGCGCTCCCTATTATTGCCCGCCTGGCTGAAACAGATGCTGAACCCGGTGTACGTGTTCAGGCCATGAATATTTTGGGTGGCACCGGAGATAAACAATACCTGACGATTTTCCAGAAAAACATGGGGCAGGAACAGGCTTACAGCGTGGTTAGCGCAGCCTTGACTGCCCTGCAAAAACTGGATCCGGTGGCTGCCCGGCAGGCTTCCAAGACATTGCAAAACGATGAAAGTGATGCGTTCACGCCCGTGCTGTCAGATCTGTATGCCGACCAGCCAGAGCGCGAAAACCTGGCCTTTTTTGAGCAAAAACTGCCCAAGGCAGACGGCTTTAACGCTTTCCCATTTTTCGATAATTATCAAAAATTCCTCCTCGGGCTGGGCGACCAGACTTTGATTGATAACGGTGTGGCCACTTTCAGATCCATTGCGCTCAGCACTCAGAACAGCGAATGGCGGCGCTTTGGTGCCACCAAAGCCATCGCTGATTTGCGCAACCATTACCGTGAAAAAGGCAATACCGCTAAAGTAACTGAACTGGAAGGCATCATCAACGATATCAAATACAAGGAAACAGACCCAACACTGAAGTTGTATTACGATATGTTTTAGACGGTGGACGGTGGGCTTAAGCCCAAAATTATGTGGGTTGTTATCCTTTAAGGGTAACAACCCACATTGCATATAAAACCGTCCACCGTAAGCCGTAGGCCGTCAATTTGTCGTTTAAAACCCCATGGATGTCGGAAGATTGTAGGATATTGCGTGTTGAAAGGGCTATTTTTGGGCAACTTTTAACCTGTTAGCTCAATAATTATGGACCAAGTCAACACCAATACTCCATCCAAACAACCCGATTGGAACAACATCCTCCGCCAGGGTGGATTTGCCGGCCTGGCATTAACGGGTTTTTCCATTCTCACTTATATACTGGATGTCAATCTGATGTCTTTCAGCGGCATAGCGCTGTTGTATGGCGCCATGTTTACCGTAGGGTTTATATTTGCTGTCATCGCCATTCGCTTTCAGCGCGATAAGGTTGATGGCGGATATATTACCTACGGAAAAGCCCTGCTAGTGGCCTTGCTGACAGTGTTCATCGGTGTATTCATTTCCAGTGTTTGGAATTATGTGCTGGTGAATTTCATAGACCCGGATATCATTTCCGCTATGAAAGATGATTTTGTAGAAACCTGGGGACAAAGTATGCCTCAAGAAGCGCTGGACAAGGCGCTGGAAGGCTTTGACAAAGCTGGTGATGTTGGCCCAACCCTTAAGAATGCCCTTATCGGCGGCCTCATATATGGCCTTATCATCGGATTGATCTCTGCAGCATTTATGAAACGCCAGCCAGAGGTAAAGATGTAATTTTGGGTCATTTAGGGGTCATTTTTGAAGTCATTTAAGGGTCATTTTTGAAGACATTTAAGGGTCATTTTTGAAGTCATTTAAGGGTCATTTTTTTAGAGTCATTTAAGTCATTTTTTGATTGGAAAAAGCTGAACTAAACGCCCCTCCTAATGACTTCAAAAATGACGCAAATGACCCCTAAATGACCTCTAAATGACTTCAAAAATGACGCAAATGACCTCTAAATGACCCAAATGACCCCCTAAATGACTTCAAAAATGACCCCTAAATAACCTATCATTTCTCCGTAAACAAATCACAACAACATGGATTCAATTGATCAACCAACCATTCCAGATCCAGCAACTGTTTCCAACCGCGACCTGGCTATCCGCTACGGCGCCATTTGGGGTGGATCAAGCATTGCGATCAGCCTGATCGCCTATCTTACTGACAACGACCTGACTATGCCCGATACCGGGGCCATCAAGTGGGTGTTTATGCTGGTGGGATTTGCGGTTACTATTTGGGCTGTATCATCAGCCATCAAAACAGACCGCGAGCGCCTTGGAGGCTTTATCAATTTCGGGCGCTGCATCAGTTTGAGCGCATTTATGGGCCTGATCTCAGGGGTAATCAGCATGGTGTACATGTTCTTGTATGGCTATGTCATCAATCCTGATTTTCAGAGTCAGATGAAAGATGCCATGTATGCCCAATGGGAAGGACAGGGCATGAGCGAAGAACAAATGGAAATGGCTGCCAGCATGGCCGGTATGTTCACCGGACCAACCTTCATGGCCATCACCCAACTCATCGGTGGCGTAATCATGGGCGTCATTTTTGGACTCATCGTTGGCGCATTTATGAAACGCGAGCGTACGTTGGTGTAGCACGTTGAACTTTGGATATTTGAGGATAAGGTACTACCAGACTAAAGTCCAATATCTCTCCATCCAACGTTTAAAGTTACTACCTTCGCCCCCGTTAGGGCCAAAACGCCTTGTCCAACCGACAGGGCGTTTTGATTCCCCACATTAACCACATTCCCCACATTCCCCACATTAACCACATTAACCACATTCCTCCCATGTCTCCCGGTATTCGTTACGGATTTTTAGGCGGTGTAGTTGTTGTCTTATACTTCGCTGTGTTATACGTGGCCAAGCAGAATTTGTTTCTCAGCCCAATGATTCAATGGGGCATCATGGCTGCCTATTTATTTTTCATGTGGAAAGCCTCCCAGGAGGATTGTGCCGTTCATGGAAAAGACCGTGATTTCCGGGAAATAGTACGAACGCCGTTTCTGACATTTCTGTTGATCAATCTGTGCTATTGGCTTTTTTATTATGGGCTACATTTGTACGATCCCAGCCTGTTACAGGCGGAAATGACCCTGGAACTAAACATGCTCAAAAAACAACTGGCTGATGGCCTGGGCGATCCCCAACAAGCCAACCAGTTCCGCGAACGGATTCAGGAATTAGAAAAAACCATCGCCACGCCACAACCTCAACCCCTCGGCCCCGTGCTCATGCGCATGTGCGTAGGCGCCGTAGGAGGCTTCATCCTCGCAGCCATCGTAGCACTACTCATCAAACGTCGATAAACCCCCATAAACCTCATAAACCCTCTCCATGTCCCTCACCACCTCCAAACGTGTTGCCATTATCCGAAAATGGCTGGGCATTCTGAGCATCTCGCGGATGATCAGGTGGGCAGTCATTTTTGTGCTCGCGTGGTGGGTATGGTCTAACTGGCATGATGATTTGCCCGCCTTGCAAGGGGTAGAACGGTATGCGTTTCCGGATTCCCGTTTTATCCGGGTTGACAATATGGACATCCACTATCGTTCAAGCGGCAAAGGGGATCCCATTTTGCTGCTGCATGATGCCCAGAGTTCCCTGCACACATGGGCCGGATGGACGGATAAACTATCTGAAAAACAACAGGTTATCAGTATAGATCTGCCCGGATTTGGGTTAAGCACGCCGCACCCACAGGGAAGCTACAGCGCCTTTATGTACGCCAGCTTTCTCGACAGTTTTTTGCAAAAACTCAACCTCAAAAAGGTATCGCTGGCAGGTTGCGGACTCGGGGCGCAAATTGCCTGGCAGTTTGCCGCAGAATCGCCGCAGCGTGTGGATAAACTGATCCTCCTCGATGCCCCCGGCTTTGAAGAGAAAAAATCAGACCCTATCAACTGGCTGGCCAGCACCCCGGTCATTAATCGCTCCCTTTGGAAGGTAACCCCCAGATCGTTCATCAAACTTTCTTTGGAGGATGTCTGGGCCGACGATGCTCTGGTAACCGACTCCCTCGTGCAGCGGCATTTCGACCTCTCCCTACTGCCCGGACACCGCAAGGCGTTCACTGACCGGGCTTCCGTGCGCGATAACCGGCCGCCAATTGACCTCATAGAGCGCATCAACGCACCCACACTCATCCTCTGGGGCGCAGAAGACACCCGCATCTCGCCCGAACACGCCTACGATTTCCACAAACGCATCCGCGGCGCCGTGCTCAAAATTTACCGCAATACAGGCCACTGGCCTCAGGAAGAAAATCCGGTTCAGACGGCCGAAGATGTACAGGCGTTTTTAGAGGGGAAGTTTTGAGGGTCATCGCGGGATATTTTTATACAACTAATTTGTCACCACCAGTTTCTCCGTCCTGCTCCTGCCATAGGCTCCAGAAACATGTATAAAATATAAACCGGGTATAGCCAAATCAGCAGGCACCGTTAAAACGGTTGGCATAAATGCATAAACACTTGTCTGGCCTTGCCAAAGTATCTGCCCCATTGATGACAAAATTTGGATGCGCAAAGTTTCAGACAAGGCAGAAAACAATTCGATTTCTGGATTTTGATTAGTCTGCAGCGGATTGGTTAACAAACGCATTTCCAATGTCTTTGCCACCTGTGAATTAGGCTCAAATGCTGCTGATGTACATAATCCCTGAATTTCAAAAGCGCCTATATCGGCAGTGTCACAAAAAACACGTGGTAAGCCGAGAAAATCATGATCAATATGCAAGGAATCAGTCACATCATTACTACCTCGGTTTCTTCCCGGGTAGTTTGGCCACGTTTGGAGGCCAGGCCAGCTGCCGATTGAATCGATAAAGTTTGGCCACTGGCCGTAAATCATACCATCCTGGCAAGGGTTATATCCATTATTATAGGAACAATCCGAAAGATGCACCATGGAGTGTTCTACCAGATAGTCATTCAAAGTGAAATTCGAGGGATCGTTATTGTAGAACAGTCTGTGTACCCCTTCTGTTTGAGGCTCCCACAACACGGAATTCAGAATTTGCATGGTCTGCACCAGGTCATCCGGATTACTGTCTGCACCCCAATACTTAACAAATGGAATATCCCCATTTCTGTAAAAGGAGCAATTGGCTACCCGGGTATGTGAAATTCCCGGATCGCCTCCTAAGGCTGCAATAGCACCGTCGTTGTACATAAAAACGCAGTTGGTAATGGTGTTCCTGTTATGTCTAATCGTGCCAAATGCTGCACGATAATAAAATCCGGCTGCTACCGAAGCAGCCAGCGTTTGATTGCCCAAAAAATAACACCGATCTACCAATACATCAGAAGAAACCCCATCGCCGGCCTCTACTAAAATACCGCCACCGCCATTTTGAGTGATATTGCTTTCAAAAATACAGTTTTGAATTTTGCAATTTAATTGTTTAAGAAAAAAAGCGGCTCTTATTGCAATACCTCCCCCTATGCCACTTTTATTCAATAAGAAGCGGCTGTTTTTGACATTTACTCCAACAGTGTCAATCCATCCATCTCCCGGAACCATAAATTCAAACCCGCCACCAGCGCCGCCGTTCATATGGTTGGCTGTAAAATTACAGCTGTCTACTTCGAAATGCGTTTTTTGCGCGCCAATACGGACAAATGCGCCACCGCCTTCAATCACGGTATCATTTACAAATATACAACGTTTGAAACGCAGGGCATCCGTAATGCCTTCCATGTAAATGCCGCCTCCTAGTGAGGTCCTGTTGGCTTCAAATCTGCAATCCGTAATGTCGAAAGGCTTCCCAAGTAAATTTGCTCCAAAGGTGTACATTCCACCACCATAAAGCTGTGATTGATTGGATTTGAAAAGGCATTGTCTGATGGTTGGCAGACAATGGGTAAAGTCGTTGGCCACACAAGCCAGCCCTCCTCCTGCACCGGCGCGATTTCTTTCAAAAACACATTGGGCTATAACCGGGCAGGCAACCGGCCAGTTGAGATCCGAACTCACCAACACCCCTCCGCCGTAGGAATGAGGAAATCCTACCGAAAAATCTTCTCCATACCCTTGTATTATGGTAAATCCATCCAATACGGTTTGCTCATCGCCACGATAAATGGTTACCACATGATAGGAATTATCAGTTCTTACTCCGCTTACGCCAATATCTCCGCTCAAAATGCTTTTGTGTACAGAAGGCTGACGCTGATCCAGCTGAGTTTCTGTACCGGCAAACCCTCCATAAAGCTTTACACCTTTGGGTAAATCAAAAGAACGCTCGCGGTTGGAGTCTTGCGTTGGCAAATAGGTACCCTTGGCCACCCAAATCTGGTCACCGGTTACTACAGCAGCCAAGGCCACCTGTAAATCATTATAGGCATCTGCCCAGGAAGTGCCGTTATTGACGCCGTTAGCGGCTTGATTAACGAAGTGGATTTGTTGGGAAAAAGCAGGAGAGCATAACCCTTGTAACAAAAAAAATAGGAGAAGTCGCATATTTAGAAAGACAATTTGGGTACTCTGGTATGGTTGCCAGAGTACCCAAAGGTTAACTGAATGAAATTACGGAAGCGATTTGACAATAATACCGGAATAGGTCAGATTGCCCATTTTGACGGTATAATTGATTGGACCATTGGCCAAGCCCGATAAACTCGGGAAAGTATAATAATTAGGGCCGGAACTGTAAGATTGCGAAACGTTAATGACTCCTCCCAAATAATCGGAAAGTCGAATTTCAACTACCGATGCCTGGTTAAGTTGAAAGCCAAAAGTGACCGTACTTGAAGCCGGGTTGGGGTAAATAGTGGCCAGGGACCCCACAGGACTTTCCTTTTGGTACGTAAAGACAACATTGCCCTGCATGGATTCAATATCGCCATCGTAAAAAATATTCATGCCGGAAGAATCTTTCAGATCAAAAACATCCGACAAAGAACAAAAGCCGTCTAATGCTTTAAAATGAAGTTTGAAAAGGGTTTTAGAGGTCGTAAAGGATTCTGGCAAAAAATCACTCCTGTGCCATAATGTACGGATTTCATCCCCTATTTTGTTAAAATATTCGGGATTATAGTCCACTAAATTCCCTGATGAACTTCCCAAATAGGTCAATTTAGTATCATCAAACTGCATACACAAATCATAGGCCAGCAGCGGTTGGCTCACACTCCCCTGGACACTGATAGTGATAAAATCATTGTTTTGTACGCAGGGTCCGCCAACAAAGCCTGAGCTAACATCACCATCATTTGGTTTCAACAATTGATCTATTACCATATCGCAATTCAAATCTCCCATTTTAATACCCTGAAAAGACCATGTAACTGGATCGGCTGCTGACACATCGTCCATGTCCAATACAACTTCATCAAGATAATCAGGATAATTTAACCCTGAATAAGTTGCAGTAAATGGATTGCTTGCAAATCCATTAGCAAAATTTGAGTTGCTAAAGTAATATTCCGGGATGTAATGCCAGGTTCCAGCAGGAAAATCAGGTGTAATGCCCAACGCCACCCGGGTAATCGAAGCTTTATCAAAAGTAGTAATCGTACCGCTCATATTTACATCAGCCGCGATGTATTGATATGGGCTGGTAAAAGGAACCTGGTTGTTAATATGCTTCCCGATCACCATTACATCATATATGTCACAGCCGTTGAATGGGGCATAATTTGGTGGCACAACTGTTGGATCCAGCAATACCTGACTAACATTAGGGTGGCTAATAACAGGATTAATGGTTACGTATGATAGGTTAGAGTGTGTCTGAAAAACATTTGAGTTAAAAAGTGATTCGTAAATTTGCATATGCGACGTTACGAACTACATGATAATCAATGGGATGCGATTAAAGAATTGTTCCCTGATCGAAGCGGCAAACAAGGCCGTCCTGGTCATCCGCCTCGCCAATTACTGAATGGTATGTTTTGGATTCTCTGTTCGGGATCGGCCTGGCGTGATCTACCTGAACGATATGGTCCATGGAAAACAGTTTACCATCGATTTCGGCTTTGGCAGCAAAATGGTTTGTTTGATCAGATTTTGATGTTGTTGCATATGCATTTGAATGAACAAGGTTTGATTGATTGGCACTTGTGGGAGGTTGATTCCACTACCGTACATGCAGCCAAAGCTTCAGCAGGTGCTAAAAAAAAGCCGGTCCACAAGCCTTAGGTCGTTCAAGAGGTGGTTTTACAACCAAAATTCATCTGGTTTGCGATCGTAAAGGGCATCCGCTCAATGCTGTGCTTTCTGCTGGTCAATGTGCCGACAATCATTATTTGCCAGCTGTATTGGATGGAGTTTGGATACCAGTACGACAAGGATGGCGCAACAGACCAAAAGAAGTTGTGGCTGACAAAGCCTATAACGGAGATTTTGTCCGACACTATTTGAGAAAGCGTGGTATTCAAGCCTTAATACCTGAAATCAGACTCCCCAAAGGCAATAAACGCAGGAAAAAAGGCCCTCATTACCGCTTTGACGATCAAACTTATAAAGAACGAAATGTGATAGAACGACTCATTAATCACTTGAAAGAAATGAGGCGTTTAGCTACCCGATTTGAAAAACTAGCAACGCATTTTCTAGCAATGGTTAAACTCGCTTTTATCCGAAACCTACTCTGCAAATGTTTTTCAGACACACTCTAGAGAAATCATTTCTAAAATGGAAATATTCTCCGTTAACATCAGTATTACGTCTAGGCGCCTCCCAGCCTGTAACTTCATTTCTCAAATCAATAAGGATGCTTTTTACCGGAGTAATATCAGGGTTTGGAGTTGACGCCTGGCAGTACTTATTAATAAAGCCGGTTTCTGATATACTATTGTTGCATGAAGGATTGGCCGAAAGTAAAAAAGTTCTATCGGGATGGTTTTGCAAAAAGAATTTCATCCGGTTAATTTGCCCATCTGTAAACCTTTGGGATGCGCAATCATGATAGGACATTACATTATCCATAAAATATCCAACATAAGTATAAGTTACAGGTGGTTGATTCACGTTGCAGGTGAGCGTACAAGGAGTGATTGCAGTAGGGCATTCAGCCTGACATAAAAGTGTTGGTCCGGGATCTTGAGGAGTATCTGGAACCATGTCCGAATCATCAGCAGGATCATTCAATAAGCATAAAGTGGGGCCATGATAGCGTACATTATGAGTATGAAAAAGTCCAAAATAGTGACCCATTTCGTGAGCAAGAGTATGCGTATAGGTCCCAAAAAAGTTGCTTAAAACGATGAAATTATTGGGCTGGGATAACCAGGGAAAAGCTGCCTTAGCGCGTGCATCATCTACTGTTTTAACTACATAAACATTCACAGCATTGTCGACATGGTAAGAGTTGTAAAGCTCAACCCGATCCTGCCCAAAGTTGAATTCTGTATAGTCGCTCGAATTAATATGGTGATATCCACAAACATAAAAATTTAAAAACCCGTCAAATACAGAATTTGCTTCAGCAATTTCTTCACTAATCCTGTAATCATTAAAGGGCGGATTTCCTGCATTATCATTTACATAAATGATATGTAAGGGAATCGAAAGTTCTGAGTTTAGACTTGCGGCTGGTGCTAAAACAGTGCTTTCAAAAAGTAGGGAAGCCTGGTAGTCTTCAGGAGTTGCCTCAAAACATCTGGGAATATCCTGTGCAATTAGTGATTGCGAAAAGGCTACAAGTAGAATTAGCCAGGTGCGGTGAACGGTGAACGGTGAACGGTGAACGGTGAAAATAGCTTAAAATAGTGTTTCATTATAATGGAAAAGTTTAAAAATGACGCGACAAATTATCTGTCAAAAATTGACATTTTAAAATTAACAATATGGGCTACAAGTATGGAAAAGCGTGATTAAAAGGAGGATTACTTCGAAAGCAAACTCAATGGCTGGTTACTTTTAGAAATAGCTGTTCAAAGGTAGCTGTAAAAATTTCTCATTCAAAGGGATATCCCATAAATCGTTCGATTTGACTAAATTAGTCAAATCGAACGATTTATGGGATATGTTTTTAACTTTTCATAGTTGGCTTAAGGATGTAAAATTCAAGTTGAATATACAGCATTTTGCATAGGTTGACCTCAATCACTCAGCGCGTATCCAGCATTACCCCCTCTGCAAATCTTGGTGTTTACTGGAAAACCTTTCACTATGGAGCAACAAATAATGGATATTTCCGCTGTTGGTGTTCCCAACAAAATCCGCGGGGCCCTTCTCAAAATTTACCGCAATACAGGCCACTGGCCTCAGGAAGAAAATCCGGTTCAAACGGCCGAAGATGTACAGGCGTTTTTAGAGGGGAAGTTTTGAAAATCAAAGGCTTTTCACCAAAGTCTGCATATTTTCATACAAGCTTCCTACCTTTGCCAATTCGCATGTTCAACTGCGGAAAACCCGATCATAATCCGTTAGTTTTTTTGAGGTAATGAAAGTATCGCTGAATTGGCTTCGAGATTTTCTCGACATACATAAAACCCCTGCAGAAATCGCCGAAATACTGACATCGCTGGGCCTGGAAGTGGAAGGATGGGAAACGGTAAAACCTTCGCCGGTGGATTTGGATAAAGTGCTGACCGGAACTGTGCTTACCTGCGAACGTATCCCGGATACCGACCACCTTTCGGCGACTACCGTAGATGTTGGCGACGGCGTGGTGCGCTCCGTGGTATGCGGCGCGCCTAATGTGGCTGCCGGCCAGAAAGTATTCCTGGCCATTCCCGGCGCCAATGTTTTCAGTAAAGACGGCTCTCTGTTCACCATCGGCGAACGCAAAGTAAAAGGCGTTCCTTCTCAGGGCATGATCTGTGCCGAAGATGAACTCGGACTCGGGCATGATCACTCCGGTATCATCGTTTTGCCGGCAGATACCGCGCTCGGCGTCTCCGCTGCTGATTATTTCAACAAGGCTTCTGACACGGTCATCGAGGTGGGGCTCACACCCAACCGCGCCGATGCCACCAACCACATGGGCGTTGCCAAAGACCTGGCCGCCTATCTCCATGTGCACGAAAACCACGTAGCCGGTGTGCGTATGCCCCAGGGAAAAGCACTCTCCGGCAACAGCACCTCATTCCCGGTTTCGGTGGAAAATACAGATGCATGCCCCCGTTACAGCGGCATTGTGCTGAAAAATATCCATGTACAGGAAAGCCCGGAATGGCTCAAAAACCGCCTGCTTGCCGTGGGGCAACGGCCCATCAATAACGTAGTGGATATAACCAACTACGTACGCATTGAACTTGGCCAGCCACTGCACGCCTTCGACCTCAACGAGATCAAAGGCGGCAAAATAGTCGTCAAAACACTACCCGCAGGCACTCTGTTCAAAACCCTCGACGAAGTAGAACGCAAATTGCTGGCTGAAGACCTCATGATTTGTGATGCCGAATCCAACCCTATGTGCATGGGAGGCGTATTCGGCGGCGCAAGCAGCGGCGTTACGGATAAAACCACCGCTATCTTCCTCGAAAGCGCCTATTTCCACCCCACCTGGATTCGTCGGTCTATGTTGCGCCACAGCCTCCGCACCGATGCTGCCTGGACCTTTGAAAAAGGCGCTGACCCCAACGGTACCCTGCGTGCATTGGAACGCGCCGTTGCGCTGATTCAGGAGTTGGCCGGCGGTGAAATTGGCTCTGCGCCGGTAGATATTTACCCGCAACCTGTTCAAGCTACCCGTATTCCATGCGAATATACCCGGATTAACAGTCTCATCGGAGAAAACCTCTCCACGGAGCGTATCCAAAAAATCCTGACCGCTCTGGAGATCGGTATGGAAAACACGAATGCTACCGGATTCTCGGCAGTAGTGCCTACCAACAAACCCGACGTTACCCGTGAAGCTGATATCGTAGAGGAAATTCTGCGTGTGCACGGCCTGGATGCGGTGCCCATTCCTACGCAGATTCGCAGCAGCATGGAAATTCAGCAGCGCCCCAACCCGGACGCTGTGCGCAATCTGGCTGCGGAATTCCTGGCCGCCAATGGTTTCAATGAGTGTATGAGCCTGGCCTTGTCCAACTCCGCCTATTACCTGGCCGATGGCGCTGCCATGCCCCTGGAAAAGGAACAACTGGTGTTCATCCACAATTCCGCCAATCAGGGCCTGGATTGCCTGCGCCCAACCATGTTGTTCAGCGGATTGGAAACCATTCAACGCAACCAAAACCGTCAAAACCCGGACCTGCGCTTGTTTGAATTCGGAAAAACCTATTTCCGCAACGGCGAAAAACTGGAGGAAACCGGCCGACTCAGCTTGTTTGTTACCGGCGCCCATTCCATAGAAAGTTGGCAGCCGGCAGTGAAAAAATCGGTGGATTTTTACACCCTCAAAAGCTATGTGACGCATCTGCTCAACCGCCTTGGCGTGAGCGGATATCAGGAAACCACCCTGAATGAAAGCCCATTTAAGTATGCCCTGCGTTTCCATCGCGGGCCGCAGGAATTGGTTACTTTTGGTGCGGTTCTGCCACAAATTCTAAAGAAATCAGATCTCAAAAACGCCGTGTTTTACGCGGACTTCCATTTTGAAAACATCATCAAAGCCGTAGGCAGCAACAAGATCCAGTTTGCAGAGCTCAACAAGTTCCCAACGGTGCGCCGCGACCTCGCTTTGGTCATTGATCAGTCGGTAGGCTTTGGCGATATCCGCCAGTTGGCTGCCAAAACAGCCAAAAAGCTGCTCAGAGAAGTGAACCTCTTCGATGTATTCGAAGATGAAAGCAAACTGGGCGCCGGCAAAAAATCCTATGCCGTTAGTTTCGTTTTTGAAGACCCGGAAAAAACCCTTCAAGACAAGGAGATCGATGCCATGATGGGGCAGTTGGTCAGCGTGTTTGAAGGAAAACTGGGCGCTATCATCCGGAAATAACGGCCTGTTGAAAACCAGGTTCCCCGTAGCAGGGGATCCACTAACCAATCACAGCATCTCAATCATCTATCAACTATGGATATCGTTTCTATTATCATAGGGTTGGTTGTCGGGGGGGTAATTGCCTACCTGATCGCCAGTATGACCCAAAAGAAGAATACCGATCAGGTTGTTCAGGAAAGCAATCGCAAAGCCGATCTGATCATTCAGGAAGCCCGCCTTTCCGCCAAGCGTGTTGAAGACGAAGCGGCTGTTAAAGCCCAGAAAATTGTAGGTACCGCAGAAGCAGAAAATGAGCGTATCAAACAGCAGAAGATCCAGGAAGCCAAAGAGCGATACGCACAAATGCGCCTCGAAGTTGAAGAGGAGAAAACAAGGCGCCAGCTGGAACTGAAAGACCTGGAAATGGAAATCGCTTCTCAGCAAAAAGATCTGAAAATTGAAAATGATGCACTCGAGGCCCGTTTCAAGGAATTGGAAACCAAAAAAGCTGATATTGAAACCCGCGATGCGGAAATTGTAGTATTGCGGGAAAACCTGGATAAACAGCTCAAAATCGTTCAAAAGAAAAAAGAAGAACTGGACGCCGCCAACGAAGAACGCATCAAGGCTCTGGAAACCATTGCCAAACTGAGTCAGCAGGATGCCAAAGATCAGTTGCTCGAGCAGGTGCGTGCTAAAAGTGAAAGCGAAGCGCAAACCATCGTGCGCGACGCCGTAAACCAGGCCAAACTGAATGCCAGCAAGGAGGCCAAAAAGATTGTGATACAGACCATCCAGCGTATGGCTGCCGAGTTCACCATCGAGAATACTGTATCGGTGTTCAACCTGGAAAACGACGAAATGAAAGGCCAGATCATTGGTCGTGAGGGCCGCAACATCCGCGCCCTGGAAGCAGCTACCGGCGTAGAAGTGATTGTAGACGACACGCCCGAAGCCATTGTATTATCTTCCTTCGACCCCGTTCGCCGCGAAATTGCACGCCTGTCGCTGCAGCGCCTGGTAGCCGACGGCCGTATCCACCCACAGCGTATTGAAGAGGTGGTGGCCAAAGTAACCAAGCAGCTCGAAGAGCAAATCATGGAAATCGGTGAGCGCACCGTGATCGAACTCGGTATCCACGGCCTTAACGCTGCACTGGTGCGCATGGTGGGTCGTATGCGATTCCGCTCTTCTTACGGCCAGAATCTGCTCAAGCACAGCATTGAAACGGCAGAACTCTGCGCCATCATGGCCGCTGAATTAGGCATGAATCCCAAGCAGATCAAAATGGCCAAACGCGCCGGTCTGCTGCATGATATCGGCAAAGTAGCCGAGGAAGAAACCGAACTCAGCCACGCACTCGTGGGCATGAAACTCTGCGAACAATACGGCGAACACCCGGTAATCATCAACGCAGTGGGCGCCCACCACGACGAGATTGAGATGAACAACATCATCTCTCCGATCATCCAGGCCTGCGACGCCATCTCAGGCGCACGTCCGGGCGCACGCCGCGAGATCCTGGAAAACTACCTCAAGCGTATCGGCGAACTGGAAGAAATTGCCCGCAGCTACGAAGGTGTAGCCAATGCCTTCGCCATGCAGGCCGGTCGCGAACTCCGCGTGATCGTGGAAGCCGACAAAGTGACCGACCAATACGCCGACGATCTGTCGTTCCTTATTTCCCAGAAAATTCAGGACGAAATGCAGTATCCGGGTCAAATCCGGGTAACGGTGATCCGGGAAAAACGGGCGGTAGCGTATGCGAGATAGTACCTGAATGCACCGCGAAGTGTGCAAAAAAATGAAGGGACACCGAAGGTTTTGACACCTGGTGTCCCTTTCTTTTTGGGTATAACCGCTCGGCCAGAAACACAAAGTTTTTATTGAACCACAAAGGCACAAAGGGCACAGAGATATTGTACTTGTAAGCTTTGTGTCCTTTGTGCCTTTGTGGTTCAACCCCTCTTCTTTCCATAGTTCCCATACCCGGTTTCAATGCAAACTATTAGTAAACCAGCACGTTAGTCGGTTTTTGGTACTAACTTTGCTCACATTAACCACATTAACCACATTAATCACATTCCCCTATCATCCGCATTAACCGATGGATTTTACTTACCTGCTGAACATCCTGCTGCGCCGAAAATGGCTCATTTTGGGAGCCATGGCCGCCGCCGCATTAGGCACTTTTTTCTTTATTGGCCAAAAACCGGCACGCTACAAATCCGGCGTGGTGATGGCCACGGGGATTGTAAACTACAAAGGCATCAATTCCGACAATTCCGACGCTTTTGTGCAGCAATACCAGGTAGAAAACGCTTTTTCCAACCTGCTGGAATTTGCGCAGTCGCGCTCTGCCATTAAACTGGTTACCATTGAGATGCTGCAGCACGATCTGGGCGGGCAAACGGCTTTTCGCCAACCCAACCCGGCGCTACCGTTTACGGAGCAGGAAAAACAAAGCCTCCTGCAACAACTAAAGGAAATAAAGCTCGATAGCCTGGAAGATCCCTCCTTCTCTCCTGATTTCGATTTTTTGCTGGATAAAGTGGCCCGCGCTTATGGGTACGACAACGATGCCATCCTGCGCAGTCTTGCTGTAAAAAGAAAAGGTCAGACGGATTATCTGGACATTGCCGTGACCACGGAAACTCCGGCTTTATCGCAACACCTCGCGAATGCGTATGCGCGGCGGTTTCTCACCTATTACTACAACCTTTTGGTGCGCGAAAAGCGCAAAAACGTAGACTCCTACGCCAAACTGGCCACGGAAAAAAAGGCCCTGGTGGATTCCATCAGCGATCTGAAGTTTGAATACCTGAAACAAAAAGGACTGCCTGTGCTGGGCAGGCAGAGCGAAGAACTGGTGGCACAAATCACCAAGCTGGAGTTTGAGCGCCAGCGCGCCGACGCCCGCAAACGCTCCGCTGCAGAGTCGGTGAACCGCATTAAAAAATACGAGAGCGACCGCGAATCGCGCGATGCCCGGGAGGTACAAAGCCGATTGCTGGATAAAAACAGCACGGCCGAGCAGATGGAGCGCGTGCGCGAGCTCACCCGCAAAAGCGCCGAAGCAGGTGGCAAAAATGAGGAACTTGAAGCCGAACTTGCCGACGCCAAATCCGAACTGGAAGCCACCATGCGCGCCTCTGCCCGCGCACAAGGCAAACCGCGCAATGAAGAAGGCAAAAAAACGCGTGAGGACTTGTACAAAGACCGTGTAGGGGTGGATCTCGAACGTATTGAAGCCGAGGCCAGCTACAACCGCACCAACAACGAAATCTACACCCTCAAAAACAAACTGGGCAGCATGGTGGTGAGCGACGAGGTTTATTCCAAGCTGCAACAGGAGCAAGACAATGCACAGCTGGAGTTCGACAAGGTGAACGATGAATTCATCAAAGCCAAGCTTACGCTGGAAAACGCCGAAAATCCGCTCACGGTGGTGCAATCCGGCCAGCTCCCCGAATGGCCCGAACCCGACCGGCGCACCCTGATCAGTATTTTTGCGGCCATAGTGGCGGGAACGCTGCTGGTGATAGCCTTGTTTGTGCTGGCGTATCTGGACGGGTCCATTCAATCGCCGGATTTGTTCCGGAAATACACCGGCGGGTTGCCGTTGCTGGGCGTTATACCGGCCATTTCGGTGAAGGGCTTTGACCTGGAGCGGATTTTTGCCAACCAAAACCCTGATGCGGCTACCACGGCGTTTCGGGAGAGTTTGCGCAAGCTGCGCGGACAAATCATGGCCTCGGGCGGGAAAGTCTGGTTGCTGGTGAGTCCTAAAACCCAGGAAGGCAAAACGTTTACCATGTTATCGCTGGCACATTCGCTGGCGTACAATCAGAAACGGGTGCTCATGTTGGACACCAATTTCAAGGCGCCGCTGCCGGAGTCGTTTGTAGATCAACCCAGCCCGCAAAAAGAACTGCTGAACAGCCTTACCAAAAAGCATGGATTAGATACCGTTTTTCAGCTAAAAAACCACCACGCCGAAGCCGGCGATGCGCCCCGGGTGGAGGTTTTGGGCAACACCGGATTGCCAAAATCGCCCGCTGAATTGCTTGGCGCGCAGCCTTTTCAGGCCTTTTTGGCCGAGTTGGGTGAGCATTTTGATTACATCCTGCTGGAGGCTGCTGCCCTGAACGATTATTCAGACGCACAGGAGTTGGCGCCTTATGCGGAGCGGGTTTTGGCGGTATTTAATGCCCACTCCACCCTGAAAAATGTGGATCAGCCATCGCTTGAGTTCCTGCGCGGACTGGGGCCAAAGTTTGCCGGCGCGGTATTGACGGAAGTGGATGGGAGGCGTGTGTAGGGGGGGGGTAGGCCTCGCAAGAGGCCCAACGCCAGGGTATGTACACAAGTTATCAGTGTATGTTAAGGCTATCTGGAACCACATCTAACATCTTGTAACCACTCGTTTCAACGAGTGGCCAGGAATACCCCACGCATCACATCTATCTTCTTTGCAGCACATCAGCATCAACCCAAGACCCGAACAAAGTCATACTGGAGATAAAATCCTGATTAAAATGCCACACTTGGATTTTTGATGCTGATGTTTTGTAAAGATGCTAGATGTGATGGGGGGCGGCTTTTTCCCGCCGTTAAAACAGCGGGTTACAAGATGCTAGATGTGGTTCCAGATAGCCTTAACATACACATATATCTTGTGACATACTGTAGGTTGTAGATTCCCAGCGTGTGCAACGCTGCATTATTTATACGGCTATCTGGAAATAAATATCTTTTTGGGCCGGTTATCTATTTCCTCTTTATCGTAGCTGTAATAAAACGCCGCCGCCCATTCATCCGGCTTATCCACTTTAGGGCCGAGCGTTATTTCCACAAGTAATCACATTACTGTAGAACTGAGGAGCCCCTGGAGCCAATGCCAGTAAAGTACATTTTCATATCGCGTTTATTTTTACTGTTTAATAAGCTTCCCAGCCCCTAAACGCACCCCCGAAGCCGTCGTCACCTCCCAAAGGTATATTCCGCTGACCAGATCCTCTACCGACAAAGTATAGCTCTCGCTCTGGCCTGTCACATAGACTTGTTTCACGGTCTGCCCGTACATATTACGCAACACGATGTGCTTTTGCCCCATAGTACCCTCTAACGAAACGGTGAGCTGCCCTCCTGTAGGATTGGGATACACGCGCACACCTGGGTTCAGGCGACCCGACGGACTGCTGATTGCTACCGTTGCAGTACACGGCAGCCCCGGATTATCAATAGGCCCAAGCCGATAGTTTGGGAAGTACGGAATGCTAGCCCCGCTGGGTGTGGGGAGGACTAGACCACGCTGCTCGAAGTTACAGGCCAAGCCTGGCTCGTCGGGGTTATGAATGATGTGGTAATAGCGCGTGTCGCCGCCGCCCAGGATGTAGATTTTGCAGTCTGGGCCAAGTTGGCAAGTAAGAAATGAAATAGCTACCGGATCAAGGAACCCATCCCAAACTGCAACTTTTACCTGACTGGCAGCAATATCCGAAGCCCACAAGTCGAATTGATATACCTGCAATAAGGCTGCGATATAGAGGAATCGACCATTAGGAGAAATTGCGCAGCCACCTTGATGCGCAAAGTCACTGCCATAGTTGACGGAAAAAATACTATAATCAGTAAAATACCCCGTGATGCGGTCAAAGGTGAAATTCATAATAGGGGTGTAAGGATAATAGCGGATCATCCTTGTGCCGTCTGGGGAAAAAACAGTCTGCCCATACCCTTCTTTGTCTGGTGGAGGCATATCTCCTATGGTCTGAGTGAGTGTGTCAACGATACCATCTTTTGTAAAAAGAAAAATATAAAATTGGTTGCTGCTTTCTTGAGGAACTATAATCCACCAATCTATCCCGTTTGCGTGTTTTACAGCATTCATCTCGCCATAAGCAAGTGAGTCAAACATTACCAAGGCATTTTTCTCAACAACTTGTCCTTTGCCATTATTAGCATTCATGTCTACAACTGAATATAATAATTTGTCGGTAGTTATGACTGTTGGATTGTATACAATAGATTGACTCTCATGAAAGAGATAATAAATGCCCTGTGTATCCGGTAAAGGTAAAATGACCGCACTCTGATGGTTCGAGGCATAGCCCCGCATATTCTGTACACAGTCTATATAGTGCAGTTGTCCAGGATTAATATTGTCTCCATTTGGCAAAATGGTATCATTAGCCCCAGCAATATCGCAACCATTGGTATAAAATTGAAGATTACCAGCCGTATCAGAAATGCTAACATTGCAGACAAACATGTTCATTTCCCGATAATTATAGTACGTTGTACGAGGCTTGAAGTTGAAGTTTATTAATGCACCTCCATACTCGATGTTACCAGGAATATTATACCCGCCAATTACCCACATATAGTCATATTTTTGGGCAGTAACAAGACAAGGAGAAAATATCAGAATCAGGAAAAGCTTTTTCATAATATAAAAAGGCATGGCAACAGAATAGGACTACTCCTACCAGTTACCATGCCTGTATTTAAAATTTTAACGTTGGATAATAAGCTTTCCAGATGCAGGTAATGCGGTGCCACCTGTAAGTGAATACCAGTATATACCTGGAGGCAGGTTTCCAATGGAAACCGTAATTTCTCCCTCTTTTCCATTCAAAAGAAAGCTCCCTACTACCTCTCCAACAATATTCGCCAATATCAATTGGTGTTCCTTCTCACCAGATAGGGCATACCTGATCAATATACTCTCAGATGCGGGATTTGGTTGCACTTGTACAAAATCACCCAAATCTGCTTGCTCCGTTCGATCTTGCGATGGTCTTGCGCTATTTCCACAAGTATTCACATTATTGTAGAACTGGGGAGTCCCTGGAGCCAATGCTAGGATATCGCGGGCTCGCAGTACCGCTTCGCCACCTGATAAAGGACATTGAGCCGCAATACTTTGTAACAAAGTCAATTGGTTCGTAGAGAAGGTAGTATTTCCGATTGCCACAGTTTGAAGATAAATATCGTTCACAGTTTTCTCATTTGTCCGAAAGTCCCCGGTACCGGTCAAACTATTGTTTTGGGTAAGCATCGAATTGGAGATGCTAAGTCTTGCACTAGCAATACTGTTAAGTTTGTTTTCCCGCTGTGTGGTAATATTCGCCAGACCCTGCTTGATGGAATTGCGCTGTGCGGCAAGCGTGATGCTATCTTGTGGCTTTGTTGCATGAATCCCCGAGGATCGGGTAATTTTCAGGAAGAAAAGTGAGCCAGCAAGCGTATTTTTGAGTTACAAAGCTTAAAAAACGACTTCCTGGCCCATGACAAAGATAGATTCAATCAACGAACCAAACAAGCCCAAAGACCGATATAAAGTAACAAACTGGAAAGAGTACAATTCCGGGTTAAAACGCCGAGGCAGCCTGACCTTATGGGTAGATGATTCACTTAGCACAAAATGGTACCATGTTGGACCAGCGAAGCGCGGTGGTCAAATTATCTATT
>JBIKUE010000158.1:0-9196 GCA_044347755.1 Saprospiraceae bacterium | reverse complement strand
GCATGGTTTTGAACGAAGTTGATTTTCAATCATTTTGAAATCAAGCATTTCCATCACTCAAATCATCAAAATCACGCTAATCACAGTTTATCATTCAAAAAACGCCCCAAATGAAAACCACATGTCCTCAATTACCAATCCGGAGCTCGAACTCGCGTTCGACTATGTGCTGCATACGCACAAAAACATTTTTCTGACTGGAAAGGCCGGCACCGGCAAAACCACTTTCCTGCACCGAATCAAAAAGGAATCGCCCAAACGTATGGTGATTGTAGCTCCCACGGGGGTGGCAGCCATCAATGCCGGCGGCATGACCATCCATTCGTTTTTTCAGCTGCCCTTCAGCCCGTTTCTGCCAGGGGCGCCAACAGACCCCTCGCGGCAGCGAAATTTCAACAAAGAAAAAGTGCGCCTCATTCAAAGCCTGGACCTCCTGGTGATCGACGAGATCAGTATGGTGCGCGCGGACCTGCTTGATGCTGTAGACGAGGTGCTGCGGCGTTACCGCGACCGGCGCAAACCTTTTGGTGGAATACAGTTGCTGATGATCGGCGATTTGCACCAGTTGCCGCCGGTGGTCAAAGACGAAGAATGGAACCTGTTGCGCGAGCACTACGATACGGCCTATTTTTTCGGGAGCCATGCCCTGCAAGACACCGAACCCGTGAGCATTGAACTCAAACACATTTACCGGCAATCTGACGCTACCTTTATCCACCTGCTCAATAAGGTACGCAACAATCAGCTCGACGAAGAGGTGCTGCGCCTGCTGAACAGTCGCTTCGTGCCCAATTTCCAGCCGCCACCCGGCGAATCGTACATTACCCTCACCGCACACAACCACCTGGCACAAAGCACCAACATAGAGCATTTGGCCGCCATCCGCGAGCCCATGCAATCCTTTAAAGCCGACATTAAAGGCGAATTTCCTCCCTCTGCCTACCCGGCTGAAGAATGTCTGGACTGCAAACTGGGCGCCCAGGTGATGTTTGTTAAAAACGACCTTTCCCGGGAAAAACGCTATTATAATGGCAAAATCGGCATCATCAAGGGTTTCGACAAGGAGCATATTCTGGTGCGTTGCCCCGGCGATGCAGAAACCATTTCTGTTGGTCGGGTGGAATGGGAAAACCTGAAATATTCCCTCAACGAGCAAAGCAAGGAGGTGAAGGAAGATGTGCTGGGTACCTTCTCTCAATTCCCGCTCAAACTGGCCTGGGCCATTACCATACATAAGAGCCAGGGACTCACTTTCGAGCGGGCCATCATTGATGCCCAGGCAGCTTTTGCGCACGGGCAGGTGTATGTGGCGCTGAGTCGCTGCAAAAGTTTTGAAGGCATTGTGTTGCGCTCCAAAATTGTGCTTTCGAGCGTAAAAACCGATCAGGTGGTGCGGCGCTACACCGAAGAGGCGGATAAAAACGCCCCGGATCGGCAGCATTTATCGCGTTCCAAAGAAGCGTTTCAGCAATCGCTGTTGCGTGAAATGTTTGATTTCAGCGGCATTCAACGGCAAATGATATACCTGGACAAACTGTACCGGGAGCACGCCAGGGCGCTTCTGCCGGAGGCACAAAAACCGGTAGAGGCGTTGTACGAGCAGTTTGACACAAAAGTGCATCAGCCGGCAGAGCGGTTCAAAGTGCAGTTGGTGCAGTATTTCCGGGAAAGTCAATTACCTGAAGAACAGGAAGCTTTGCAGGAGCGATTGAGAAAGGCAAGCGTATATTTTTCAGATCAATTACACAAAGGTCTGCTGGATGGCACTAAAAACCTGTCGGTCATGACAGATAACCAAAGTGTAAAAAACCTGCTACAAGAGCAACTGGAAGTTTTGCAAAAAGAGTTGTTTGTGAAAAACGCCGGATTTATGGCCATTCAGGAAGGATTTTCTTCGGCCAGATACTTGCGCAGCAAAACAGATGCTGAGCTGGATTTTTCGCGTTCCAGGAGCACGTTTGCGCCAAGTAAATCGATGTATGCATTACAGAACATACCCAATGCTTCATTATTTGTACAACTCAAGACCTGGCGAGATCAACAAGCCGAGGAACAGCAGGTAGAGCCTTATGAAATACTCAGCAACCGATCTATGTTGGAACTGGTGCAAACCCTGCCTGGCAACCGGCAGGGTTTGGGAAAAGTAGTGGGTATTGGCAGGGTAAAAATGGAGCGTTATGGGGATGTTTTGTTGGCGATGGTAAAGGGGTATAAAGGGAATCATAAGGAGCGATAAAATTTATGTGTGCAGGATGTATTTGGATAAAAAACTGAATGCCAACAGGCTACATAAATGTAAAAGAATGAAGGAAACACCAACTTTTCAATGTGGAAAGATTAAACAAATAACTTTCTACGAATTGTTTTAAATTTGCTCCAACCAGATCAAGTAAGCCAGAAATTACCAAAGAAAACCACCTCTCCACTATGCCCAATTTCGCACACCTCCACTGCCATACCCAATTTTCCCTGCTCGATGGCGCTGCATCCATTCCCGGTTTGTTTAAAAAAGCGGCCGCCGATGGCATGAAGGCCCTGGCCATCACAGACCATGGCAACATGTTCGGGGCCTTTCAGTTTGTAGCAGAAGCGGCCAAACACGAAGGTGTAAAGCCCATTGTAGGGTGCGAATTCTATGTGGTGACAGACCGCCACCGCAGAACCTTTACCAAAGAAGATAAAGACAAGCGTTACCACCAGCTTTTTCTGGCCAAAAACCCGGAAGGCTATCGCAATCTGGTAAAACTCTGCTCCCTGGGCTATATTGATGGTTTGTACGGCAAATACCCGCGTATTGACAAAGAACTGATCCTGCAATACCACGAGGGCCTCATTGCTACCACCTGTTGCATCGGCGCTATGGTGCCACAGGCTATTTTGCGGCAGGGAGAGGAAGCCGCCAAGAAGGAATTTGAATGGTGGCTCGATATTTTTGGCGAAGACTATTACATCGAAATACAGCGCCACCAGATGCAGGAACAGGACCGCGTGAACGAGGTGCTGCTCCGCTGGGCAGAGGAGTATAATGTGAAGGTGATTTGCACCAACGACTCCCATTATGTAGACCAGAAAGACTCCAATGCCCACGATATCCTACTCTGCGTGAATACCGGTGAGAAGCAGTCCACGCCCGCTATCCGGGAGTTTGTAGAAGAGGGCACCGTGATGAAAGGCGGCCGTTTTGCGTTCTGGAATGACCAGTTTTACTTCAAAACGCAGGCAGAAATGGGCGCTTTGTTCAAGGATGTACCATTTGCCCTGGATAACACGATGGAAATCGTGGACAAGTGCGAACACCTGAAACTAAAAAAGGACATTCTGTTGCCCAATTTCGTGGTGCCACAGGAATTCCAAACGCAGGATGACTACCTCCATCATCTCACTTTCGAGGGCGCACGCAAACGATACAAGGAAATTACCCCTGAAATTGAGGAGCGACTCAAGTTTGAGCTTCACACTGTCAGAACCATGGGATTTGCCGGCTACTTCCTTATTGTGGCCGATTTTATCAACCACGGTAAAGATATCGGGGTGTTCATAGGGCCGGGTCGTGGTTCGGCGGCAGGTAGCGCGGTGGCCTATTGCATTGGCATTACCAATATCGACCCTATCAAGTACCAACTGCTGTTCGAACGTTTCCTGAACCCCGACCGGAAATCCATGCCTGATATTGATACGGACTTCGACGACGAAGGCCGACAACGGGTAATTGATTATGTGGTGGAAAAATACGGAAAGCAGCAGGTGGCCCAAATTGTAACCTACGGCACCATGGCCGCCAAGATGTCGATCAAAGACGTGTCCAGGGTACTGGATTTGCCCCTGGATCAGGCCAATGCCCTGGCCAAGCTGGTGCCGGATAAGCCCGGCATCTCCCTTAAGCGAGTACTCACTGCACCCCTTAGTGGTGAAGGATCTTTGGCGGAAAAGGAAAGTTTGCCCTCTGAAGACATCGAAAACGCCAAAAAACTGCGCGAATACCTGGCGGATCAAAGTACGCCGGAAGGCATGGTACTTAAAGAAGCCATGGTACTGGAAGGATCCGTGCGCGGTACCGGCATTCACGCAGCGGGCATCATCATTGCTCCCAAAGATCTCACAGAGATCATTCCGGTAGCTACTTCCAAAGAAACCGAACTGCTCATTACCCAATACGAAGGCTCTATCATTGAGGATGCCGGGGTAATCAAGATGGACTTTTTGGGTTTGAAAACCCTAACCATCATCCGGGATGCCCTCCGGCTTATTGAGCAAAACCACGGCGTGAAGATCAGCATCGACGATATTCCACTCGACGATAAGAAGACCTACGAACTTTATCAGCGTGGTGAAACCAATGGCACTTTCCAGTTTGAAAGTGCGGGCATGCAGAAATATCTGCGCGACCTGAAGCCCGATAAATTTGACGACCTGATTGCCATGAACGCCCTGTATCGTCCGGGGCCGCTGGAATATATCCCTGATTTCATTGCCCGCAAACACGGACGGCAGGCGGTAACGTATGATCTTCCGGATATGGAGGAGTACCTCAAGGATACTTTTGGTATCTGTGTTACCGGCGACACACTCGTTTTTGATGCCGACTCCGGAAAACGGGTACGTATAGATCAGCTTGAGCAGAAGGTAGGGGATTTTTATGTTCAGGGCGTTGACGAACAGCTTTCGCCAAAGCGAGGAAAGGTTTCATACTGGGTTTGCAACGGCAAGAAACCAGTATTCAAAGTCACCCTGGACAATGGCACCACGGTAAAAATGACCTCAAACCACAGGGTGCTAACTGAATATGGCTGGAAGGAACTCGGCGAACTGGAAGTAGGAAACTACATAGCCACGCCAAGAAAGTTGGAAGCCAGTAAACCACAAACCTTTGATAAGCAGAAGCTACGGGTATTGGCGTACCTCATTGCCGATGGGTCATTGACCTCCTGCGGACCTACCGCCGATTTCATTTCCAAAGATCAGGTCTTAATTGAAGAATATACCCAGTGCCTGAACGCGTTTGAACGGGTTGAGGCGCATAACCTTCAACAGGTCAGAGGAGTTACCCGTGTCATGACCAGGGGTGTTGAAAAAAAATCCTACCATGAACCCAATGCGTTGGTAGCACAATTGCGTGAATGGGGCCTTAAAACGACAAGTGGGGGATGCTGGTCAGGCGATAAATTTGTGCCGGAGTTTGTGTTCGGGTTAACGGAGGAGCAAATCGCTTTTTTCCTGGCTTCCCTCTGGGATTGCGACGGGCATGTGGGCGATAAAATTTGTTTCCTGAAAACCATTTCGCAACGCCTGGCTACCGATGTACAAACCCTGTTGTTGCGCCTGGGCATTCATGCTACTATTTATGAGTCACGTTATTTTAATAATCGACGTGCCCAGGAAATTACAGCGTATCAGGTTTCTGTGTATGATCTGAAAGCATTTGCGGCACAGATTGCTCCCCATTTGGTATTGAAAAAGATGTCGGAGAACACGGCTTATCAATCCGTAGCAAAGGATGATGTTTCGAGAGCTCTGTTTTTCCAGGAATTGGCAGAAGCTTGGTCGGGTTCACAGCGCGGATTGATGGAAACGCACGGACTCAGCCGACAGCATTTCAATTCACTGAATAAAAACCGGCCACGCATTGCCGCGCATGTAGTAACACCGCTCACGGAACAACTGGAGTTGCCTCAAACAGCCAAAAACCTCCACGTACGCTGGGAACAAATTGTATCCATAGAACCAGCCGGAGAAGAGCTGGTATACGATATTACGGTTGACGACATCCACAATTTTGTGGGCAACAATGTCATCCTGCACAATTGTGTGTACCAGGAGCAGATTATGTTGCTTTCCCAGAAATTGGCAGGATTTTCCAAGGGCGATGCCGACGTGCTCCGGAAGGCCATGGGTAAGAAACAAAAGGCCGTTCTGGACAAAATGAAGAGCCAGTTTATTGAGGGAGGCACGTCGCGCAGTCACCCGGCCAACGTGCTGGAAAAAGTGTGGACTGACTGGGAAGCCTTCGCATCGTACGCGTTCAATAAATCGCACTCCACGTGTTATGCGTTTGTGGCTTATCAAACCGCCTATCTGAAGGCCCACTACCCTTCTGAGTACATGGCGGCGGTGTTGACGCATTCGCAGAGTAATATTGAAAAAATTACCTTCTTCCTGGAAGAGTGCAAGCGCATGGGCCTTGCGGTGAAGAGTCCTGATGTAAATGAATCAGGCATTCACTTTACGGTGAATAAGAAAGGCGATATCCGCTATGGAATGGGCGCAGTAAAGGGCGTGGGTGAAGCGGCCGTGGAGGTTATTATTGAAGAACGGCAGAAAAACGGACCATTCAAGGACCTTTATGATTTCATGCGCCGTATTAGTTTGCGTGTAGTAAACAAGCGTGTCATGGAAAGCCTCGTTTATGCAGGAGCGTTCGATAGCTTCGGATTACAGCGCTCTGTGTTCTTTGCACCTTCCGATAAGTACGAGACCTATATTGAAAACCTGCTCAAATACGGCTCTGCGCATCAGGAAGACAAGGTCATGTCGGTCAATTCACTGTTTGGCGACCTGTCGGACTCTGTGAGCATACCAGAGCCCAAGGTGCCCAAAGCTGAGGATTGGGGCCTCATCTTCAAACTTCAGAAAGAACGGGAAGTAGTGGGCATTTACCTCAGCGGTCACCCGCTGGATGATTTCCGTTATGAATGGGAAAACTTTGCCACCCCTTTGTCCAATGTGGATAATTTCAAAGGCCGCAAGGTGAACGTAGCCGGTTTTGTGCTCAAAGCCGAGCACCGGATCAGCCAAAAAGGCACAGGTTGGGGGCGTTTTACCCTGCAGGATTACACCGGAAGCCTGGAGATCACGATGTTCTCGGAGAGCTACGCCAAATTCCGCAATTTCTTCGAAGAAGGCACCAGCGTGTACGTGGAAGGAGAGTACAAGCAGCGTTACAATTCCGATGAAATGGAATTCAAGGTGCTCAACGTGCGCCTGCTGGAAACCGTTGGTGAGGAAAAAACCGAATCGGTGACCCTCAAAATCCCTGTTGAAAAAATCTCTGCCGACCTGATTGAACAGATAGACAAGATTTGTGCTGCGCACAAAGGCAAACATACCCTGCGCATGGAATTGATAGATTTCCAGAACAAGGAGAAGTTGCCGTTCATCTCCCAGGCACGCAAAGTGACCGTTGGCAATGAATTTTTGTCTGCGCTGGAGATTTTGGGCGTGGAGTGTGGGGTGAATTAGGGGGGCAAATAAATTATTTAAAAATATCCTGATTCAGCCAATATGAGCGACATACTGTTATATCAAACTGAAGACGGCCGCACAAAAATCCAGGTACAGCTTACCGACAATACCGTGTGGCTTACGCAGGCGGCGATGGTGGAGTTGTTTCAATCGTCTAAATCCAACATTAGTGAACACATCAAGCACATCTTTGATGAAGGGGAATTACAGGAGGATTCAGTTGTTCGGTTTTTCCGAACAACTGCCGCCGACGGAAAAAACTACAATACAACACACTATAACCTGGATGTGGTGATTTCTGTAGGTTATCGTGTGCGTTCGCTACGTGGCACACAGTTTCGTATATGGGCTACTGAACGGCTGCGTGAATACCTCATTAAAGGGTTCACGATGAACGATGACCTGCTCAAACAGGGTGGCGGTTATTTTGAAGAACTGCTTGACCGTATACGCGACATCCGCTCTTCTGAAAAGGTATTTTACCGCAAGGTGCTGGAAATATATGCTACCAGCGTGGATTACAATCCTAATGCCGATACCACTAAACTTTTTTTTCAGACTGTACAGAACAAACTGCACTGGGCTGCGCACGGGCACACGGCTGCGGAGATTATTTTTCAAAGAGCCAATGCTTCTACACCGTTTATGGGACTTACCGCATTTAAGGGCAAAAAGCCCACAAAAAGCGAAATCACCGTTGCTAAAAACTACCTGAAAGAAGAGGAATTAGCCATACTGAACCGACTCGTGTCTGCATATTTGGATATTGCGGAAGTAAATGCCATGCAGCATAAAGCCATGACAATGAAAGATTGGATAGGTATATTGGACGGCTTTATGCGCATGTCGCAACAAACCATCCTGGAAGATGCTGGTAAAATTTCGGCAGACCTGGCACAGCGGAAAGCCCTAACCGAGTACGAACACTACAAAAACAAGGCATCCGATGAACTTTCAGAAGTTGAAAGGCAGTTTTTAACAAGCATTGAAGTGGCCGAAAAGTATGTCAAAAAGCAGCAGAAGAAGTGAGTAAAAAGACCTTCTTCCACTGTTGGCGTCCTCGCCGACAGCCATGGCGGAGTGAGTGGCTGGGAGTTGTACCTAATTTTTATAACAGTAAATCAGCCAAGGATTAATCACTCATTCCACCGCATCTTTTTGGCGGGGACGCCAACAAAGGGAAAAAACTGAAAATTATTTTACAATCAAGTAATGGATGCTCCTCAAACCTTTGAAAGAGAAATACAATTAGAACACCTTTACATAAAAACGGTGCTTCCATTATTGCTGCCTAATTGTGGCGATGAGGTAGTAAGTATGACTCATCGTGATGGCCCAGACCTTCAGTTTGACTTTAATAACAAAATTTTTAATGGCACATCATACAAGTTAAAGTCAAATACGTTTGTACATTTTACCTCCCTAAAAGCATTGCATTCAATACTAAATGAAAATGCTCTAAGACTATATTGTATGAACTCCTTAAATGACCCAAATGAATATGGCTACTATATAAATGAAGCTTTTATCGAAATTGGAAATATAGATAAAATCAAAGAAAATACATTTGTTTTGTCTATGTGTTATGCGCAAGAACTTGAGGAAGATAACGCTTTGAATTTATGGCGGTTATACGGTGACAATGGGAATGGAGTGGCAATTGTATTTGAAATAAATTTACCAAATGTTAATGAAGTTGAAGAGCTATTCATTGGCAAAGTATTGTACAAAAAGCCTAAATTAAAACCCTTTTTTCAAAAAAACATTGAATACGAAAAAGCAACCAATCAAAAAATAAATGTACTGGAATTAATGCGAATACCTGCATGTTTCCATAAAGACGCAGCTTTTAAAATCGAAAATGAGATTAGATTAATGCATTTTGATCGTGGTGCAAGTATAACTGCACAGTATGATCCAACTAATGGCAAATATTTTAAAGATTTTAATTCAAGGA
>JBIKUE010000186.1:0-7320 GCA_044347755.1 Saprospiraceae bacterium | reverse complement strand
ACATTTCCTTCATGCTCAAAGATTCCAGTTTATTACACCGCAACTCCTTTATCAACAATGAATGGACGGAAGCCGATTCCGGTAAAACGTTTGTGGTAACCAACCCTGCAACGGGAGAGGAGTTGGCAAGAGTAGCTGATTGTGGTGCTGAAGAAACACGCCGCGCCATTGCTGCTGCTGAAGCGGCATTGCCAGATTGGCGTGCTAAAACAGCTACTGCCCGGGCCTCCATCTTGCGTAAATGGCATGATCTGATTTTGGAACATGCAGATGATTTGGGCATGTTGCTTACCATGGAGCAGGGGAAACCTGTGCCCGAAGCGCGTGGTGAGGTTCGCTATGGCGCTACTTTTATTGAGTGGTTTGCAGAGGAAGGCAAAAGGGCTTATGGTGATGTGATTCCGCCTCATATGCCGGGTATGCGCTTATTGGTGGTAAAACAACCCGTTGGTGTGGTAGCTGCCATCACTCCCTGGAATTTCCCCAATGCTATGATTACCCGAAAGGTGGCGCCGGCCCTGGCTGCGGGCTGCACGGTGGTACTCAAACCATCAGAAGAAACGCCGCTTTCTGCTCTTGCACTGGCCGAATTAGCCATAAGAGCCGGATTTCCTCCGGGAGTGCTAAACATCGTGACGGGCATGGATGCGCCAACCATCGGTAAGGTGTTAACGGATAGTCCGGTGGTACGGAAGGTTTCGTTTACCGGAAGCACAGAAGTGGGAAAGCTTTTGATGCGGCAAAGCGCTGACACGGTAAAAAAGATATCTTTGGAATTAGGCGGCAATGCTCCGTTTATTGTGTTTGAGGATGCTGATCTGGATGCAGCCGTAGAGGGCGCCATTGTAGCCAAGTACCGCAATGCCGGCCAAACATGCGTTTGTGCCAATCGGATTTTTGCACAGGAAGGCATTTATGAAGCTTTTTTGGAAAAGTTTACAGCGGCTGTCCAAAAACAGAAAGTAGGCGCAGGTACCGAACATGGCGTAAATATTGGACCATTGATCAATCAGGAAGCGCTGGATAAAGTACAGCGTCTGGTTAGCAATGCCACCCAGAAAGGAGCCCGGGTGCTGATAGGCGGTCAGGCCATGGAGGGTACTTTTTATCAGCCTACGGTGTTGGCAGATGTAAGTACGGGTATGGATATCATGCACGAGGAAATATTTGGCCCTGTGGCGCCAGTAACGCCGTTTTCCGATGAAAAAGAAGTTGTCCGAATGGCTAATGATACACCTTACGGCCTGGCGGCTTATTTCTATGGCCGGGATATTGGTCAGGTATTTCGGGTAGCGGAGGCCCTGGAATATGGCATGGTTGGCGTAAATACCGGATTAGTGGCTACCACAGTTGCACCGTTTGGTGGTGTTAAAGAAAGTGGCATTGGCCGGGAGGGCTCTAAATATGGTCTGGATGATTTTCTGGAAACCAAATACATCTGTATCGCGGGGATTTGATTTTATAACATGTACACTACCATAATTAGTTGAACCACGGAGGCATAGAGGACATAAAAGCAATATTAGTTGTGTCCTCTATGCCTCCGTGGTTCATTAATCTCCACTTATTACTGCGATTCTACCATCAGGTTTTTTTTGAGTACATGTTTGATCTCCCACTCAACATCGTTGGAAATATGATTTACCATGCCCCAATAAGATGGCGCTGAGGGCGCCATGGACTCTGACGTTTCGTTAAAGTTGTAAGATCCAAACAAGGTTTTTGATATCAATATCAGACCAGACTCGCAGTCTACCAATTCCATGGCCACTGAAGCATGGCCTGAACGCTCGCAGGAGTAAGTAGTAATAGTGGTGGTTTCGCAACGATATTTCTGAATCCGGGATACCACCCGACCACAGGAATCGCGGGTTTCTTCAAATCCATCCTCAACTTGTTTGGTTTCTGTTCGGGTAGTTTGTGTATTGTTTTCACTACCAACATGTAAGGATAACAGGCTGCATTTCAGCGTGTAATCAAAGGTTTGCCGGGCCTGCGGATCAGCGTAAAATACCAGCCAGTCACTTTTGATGAGTTGCGGTTTTTTTTTGAGGTCTTCCCAAAAATAGCTGCCATCAGAAATACCTGAGTTTGATTCTGGTACAATGAGGATATTTACTTTTCCCATATGCCAGGCACTATCCATCAAAGCGTTTGTATTTTCCCAATAGGAGTAATAGTTGGTTTTCAGGTCACGTAGTAAATAGTAGGCTTTCCGTGCACCGGTATGCCCCCCGATGGAAAGTAAAGTTTGTGCCTGAGTGTACAGATAGCTGGCAGCCAGCTTTCTGCTTTGCGATTCTAAAGTGTCAATGTCCGGGATATAACGAAATGCCGGCTCGAAGCCTTTTTTGCTCCGCAAGGGTTGCCACTTTTCCACTTTCTGCTGTCGAAGTTGTATGTTACGGTAAAGGCTATTAATTCGTGGCCAGTTTGCTTCATTGTTTTCGGCCAAAAGCTTGGAAAGTTCCAGGGAGTCTTTTCGCTGAATGGTGTTAAAGGCATATTCTAGCCCTGTTAAATCCTTTTTGCGCTTATACTGTTTGGGCTGGTCTCTGAATTTCAGCCCATAAGCGGCAATGGCCGACTGGTAATCTCCTTTATCCAGGTAATACTGCGGAGTGAAGCATCCATAAAGTAAAAACAGTACAGAGAGCAGGAAAATGAGGTATTTCATGGCTGGGACAATTTGGTGGTGCGTTATTCTTCCAATAAAGTTTTCAGGATGGCCTGTTGCAGGTAACCGTTAGTGGTTCGGGCAAGACTTTTAATGAAAGCAGTGGAATGGTATGAAAGGGGGGAATCAGCAGGATAGGCGAATTTGCTTTGGATGAGCTTTTTAAGTATCCGTTTTCCCGTTTTTGGTTTCCAAATTTCTACTAAAAGGATTGCCTGCGCTGTATTGTCGGCCTGATTAAAGATAGGAGCCGGTTTACTGGTCTGGGAAGCAGTTTTTTTTGGGGTTTCTTGATGTGTGGGATATTTCAGGGTAATGGTTTCCATTGGAACCGCAGCGTCTATGTGTAGCGGAGCCTTGGCATAATTTTTCTGTTGAATGGTCAAATTGATCAATTGATACCGGACGTGAAAGTCAAATTGTGTGTACTTAAGTGTATCTGAATAAAAGGTCAACCAATCCGCACTTGGCGTGGTTTGCAACAACGCGAAATGGTCCCAAAACAGGCTGGTTTCCGCATTGGTTTCGCCCGCTATTCTTTCCAAAAGGATGGTAGCTTTCCCTGCCTCATAGGCACTGTCCAGCAAAATATTGGCGTTTTCCCAGTATTTGAAATAATTGGTTTTCAGGTCATTTAATGCTGCATAAGCTTTTCGCGCATAGAGATGTTTGCCAGTGGAATCGTTCAGTTGCAACCAGTACATACCCCGGCGATAAAGACTGCCAGCCGCTGCCTTGCGGCTGGCCAACTCAAGGGAATCTATTTCCGGAAAATAGAGTAACTCAGAAGAACGCTTTTGTGCCGGTATTACATCCAGTAGATCCGATTGTCTTGCCTGGATATTTTCATAAATTTCATGAATCCGTACCTGATTTCCTTCCATGTTTTCCAGATTAAGTAAAGCTATTTCAGTGGTATCCTGAATTTGAAGCTGCTGGTATGCATGTTGGAGTCCAGCCTGATTTTTTTCCTTCTGAATTATGCGCAGGGGCGACCGGAGGTTGTCGTAATATTGGATAAAGGCGGTTTCAAAATCTCCATGAGTGGCGTGATAAGCAGGTATCCGGCATTGGTAACTGAGTAAACACAGGCCTAAGATCAGGATAAAAAAGTGCTTCATAAAAAGGTTGAATTGGTTAGTCAAATATAGGTTCCGCATCCATGATAAGTACACCCGATGGTGTTAAGGTAACAGGTCTTTTAGTGTTAAATATTTCAAATGCCTTCGTTTTTAGTTAAAATGGAATCGGTTTTAGCCACGAATTGCAAAAACTAAAGAATCATACCCAGATAAAGTACGGGATAGCTACTTTTGCCGTTGTGATTTCTCTATATTGTTCCATATCAAAATCATCCTGTTTTAATGGTCAAACATCTCCTTACCCTACTGTGTATACTGGTAGCGATCAGTATCCTTCCTGCTCAAAATCTCTGGACGGATGTTTCAGAGAGTGGCATTCCTTCTGCTGGCGAGCGCAGGATTCAGCCTTCCAAATTTCGCGCTATTCGCTTAAATGTACAGGCATTAAAACCTGTTTTATCAGCGGCGCCGTTGCGCTTTACGGCTGCTGCTGAGTCAGGCCAGCCAGTGATCTTAACCTTGCCTTTGCCGGATGGTGGCATGGGACGTTTTCAACTGGAAGAAACGCCCGTGATGCATCCGGATCTGCAAGCGAAGTATCCACAAATTCGCACCTACACTGGTCGGGGGATTGACGACCCCACTGCAGTGTTGAAATGTGACCTGACTCCTTGGGGGTTTCATGGAATGGTACATTCCGGCCGGAACGGAACTTATTATATTGACCCGGCTGTACACGGCAACGACGAGTATTATGTGGTCTATAACAGGAAAGATTACCAAAAGAAAAAAGATGATTTGCTTTGGAGTTGTGGCACACCTGATCCGGATGGCGCCAAGGAACTTGAGCAAATCCAGCCCCTAACTCCGGCACAGTTTGCCGAGTTTCAGGGAGATACCAAGTTGAGGAAATACCGCCTGGCACTTGCCTGTACCGGAGAATATGCCACCTTCCACGGTGGAACAAAGCCTCTGGTGTTGGCTGCAATGAATACTTCCATGAATCGTGTGAACGGTGTGTATGAGCGTGATTTTGCAGTAACTATGGAAATTATTGCCAATAATGACCTGATCATTTATTTGAATGCTGCATCGGACCCCTATACCAATGGAAATGGCGGAGCCATGCTTGGTCAGAACCAAACCACCTGTAATAACATCATTGGCACCGCCAATTACGATATTGGTCACGTGTTCAGTACCGGCGGCGGCGGTATCGCCGGTCTAAATGTGGTTTGCGGAACATCCAAAGCCAACGGTGTTACCGGACAAGGATCACCGATAGGCGATCCTTTTGATATTGACTATGTAGCCCATGAAATGGGTCACCAATTTGGCGGTAATCATACTTTTGCCAATTGTGGTGGAAATGTCAATTCTCCGAATGCAGTAGAGCCTGGTAGCGGTACTACCATTATGGCGTATGCCGGTATTTGCGGTGCACAAAACGTGGCAAGTAATAGTGAAGACATTTTCCATGGATATAACATGCTGGAAATGGGCGCGTTTATTTATACCGGAGGCGCCAATACCTGTCCGGTAAAGATTAATTCCGGTAACAATAACCCCACAGTGGATGCCGGGGTCAACAGAATCATCCCAAAATCTACGCCTTTTGCGTTGACGGCTGTCGGAACCGACGTAGACGGAGATACCCTGACATATACCTGGGAACAAATGGACTTTGGCAATTCACCGTCTCCGCCGGTATCCACGGCTACGACCGGCCCACTTTTCCGTTCTTACAAAGGCAATACCTCCCCAACGCGTACTTTCCCACGTTTGCAAGACCTGGTAAACAATGTAAATTCTACCTGGGAAGAATTGCCGGGCGTGGCACGCTCCATGACCTTTCGGGTAACGGCTCGTGACAACGACTGGTATGCCGGCTGTACGGATGAGGATGATATGACCATTACAGTAAGTGCAGCTTCAGGGCCGTTCCTGGTTACTGCGCCGAACACCAACCTGACCTGGTCAGTGGGTAGTTCCCAAACCATTACCTGGGATGTGGCTAATACCACAGCAGCTCCGGTGTCCTGCGCCAATGTGCGGATTACCCTCTCTACCGATGGTGGTTTCACTTATCCGGTAGAACTGGCTGCCAGTGTGCCCAATAATGGATCTGCTACTATAACGGTACCGAATAATGTGTCCAATACCTGCCGGGTACGCGTAGAAGCGGTAGGAAATATCTTTTTTGATATCTCCAATACTAATTTCAGTATTATTTCTGCGCCTACCTTCCTGATGAATGTTGATCCTCCAAATTTGAAGGTATGCGCTGGTCAGAACGCGGAAATGGATATTTACATCGTCTCTGTGGCGGGTTACAACACCCCGGCTAATATTACGATTACAGGGAATCCTGCCGGGTCCACAGTGACGATCGATCCCAATCCGGTTACACCAGGCAGTTCAAGTACCGTAGTCTTCTACGGACTTACCCAGGCGATGGCTGGCGATTACCCCATCAGCGTAACGGCAACCAGCGGGGTCATTAACCGCACTGTTAACCTTATGCTTACAGTATTGCCAGGTCTGCCGGATGCTCCGGTTGCTGTCAGCCCGGCACAAGGAGAAACAGGGGTAAGCACAAACCCAACCCTTACCTGGAATCCAGCCAACTTTTCTTCCGGGTATTCCTTGGAGGTGGCTACCAATCCTTCCTTCGAACCAGCGTCCATGGTTTTTAACGGGCTGACTGATTTAACTACTACAGATATTCCTGGTCTGAAATTGGAAACCGTATATTACTGGCGTTTGCGTGCCATAAACGATTGTGGTGGAAGCGAACTCTCTGAAGTATATGCATTCCAGACCGGACAAAACCTGTGTAATCAAAATTTCAGCAGCACGGATGTGCCCAAAACCATTCCGGTGGCGCCAACCGTAGCACCGGTGGTTTCCAATTTGAGCATCGCGCAGAACAAGTTTGTAGGTGATGTAAATGTAAGCGTAACCTTTATACACACTTATGTAGGAGACCTGCTGGCCTGGTTGGTTTCTCCATCCAACGATTCCGTTTTACTGTTCAATCAGCCAGGTGATCCTGCAGTACAGTTTGGCTGTGCGGGTGATAACGGTAATTTGACCTTTGATTCACAGGTAGCTCAAACGGCGGCGCAACTGGAAGCGCAGTGTAACGGCACAGCTCCTGCATTGAACGGCAGTTTCCAGTCTATTGAATCTTTGAACCTGTTTAATGGAAAGAATGCACAGGGCAACTGGAGATTTGTGATGGGGGATAACTACCCGGATGAGGACGGAGGTTCCATTTCAGCCTGGAGCCTGTCCTTCTGTTTTATCGAACCAATCACTCCGGGCAATATCCTGGTGAACAGTCCGCTGGACGTGCCTTCCGCCCAGAGCGGAGTAATTTTCCAAAGCAATCTGGCCATGGCAACCAGCGGTATTCCTTCACAGGGAGTGTTTATGATATTAACCCTTCCTGAGCATGGTACGCTTTCCCTTAATGGTACTCCACTTGCTTTAGGTGCAACCTTCACACAGGAAGATATCAACAATGGTGCGCTTACCTACACCAACAACGGTGATGCC
>JBIKUE010000157.1:0-9290 GCA_044347755.1 Saprospiraceae bacterium | reverse complement strand
GCGGATTTTTTTGGAACGCGGATGACGCGGATGACGCGGATTTTTTTTGGAACGCGGATGACGCGGATGACGCGGATTTTTTTGGAACGCGGATGACGCGGATGACGCGGATTTTAAAAAATTGCCTTCGGCAATTTTGCGGTAAAAAAGTTTAAAATCTCAAATTCACCTAAAAAGGCTGCCGAAGGCAGCAGAAAAATCCGCGTCATCCGCGTCATCCGCGTTCCAAAAAAATCCGCGTTCTAACCCGCGTTCCCCACCCGCGTTCCCCACCCGCGTTCCTACCTGCGTTCCAAACGGGTTTTGGCTTCCTGGGCATCCTGGAATTCGGGCGCCATTCCGCTGGCTTGTTTATAGTCGGCAAGGGCGGCCTCTTTGTTGCCCATTTTTTCCGAAGCAACACCACGGTAATAATAGGCTTTTACGAAGATAGGATCCACTTTAGTGGCAATATTGAAGTTGTCATAAGCCTTGGACAGAGAATCCAGTTCCAGGTAGATGATACCCATATCAAAATAGGCATTGGCATAATCCGGGTCACGGAGCAGGAGATCCCGGTAGATTGCAAAGGCTTTGTCGTATTCCCCATTAGTTTTGTAAAAGACGGCTTTAAACTCTGCGGCTTCCAGATAGGTAGAGTCTACCTTAAGGGCATTGTCGTAGTACTGTAAGGCCAGGCTATTGTTGCGGTTACCGAAAATCCGGCCCAGAAAAAACCAGGCATCTGCGTTTTCCGGATCGATCCGCACGGATTTCTGCAAAGATCCAATGGCGCTTGTGGTATCCCCTTTATCCAGTGCTACCCGACCTGCCATGTAAAAGGCTTCTGCATTTTGCGGGTCGCGCTGCAGGATCTTGTCCAGGGTAATCAGCGCATCACCATGTTTTTTCACAATCAGTTGAAATTCACTGAGTTTTAACAGCGTTGGAATCCGATCGGGAAAGCGCTGGGCTGCCAGTTTAAGTACTTCAATGGCGCGTTTGGAATCATTAGGCCGTGCATAATCCAGCAATACATCTGCCAGCAAATGATAATGGAAAGGCTGCATGGAGTCAATGCGCATGGCTTTTTCCAGATCGGCCATCGCTTCATCAAAAGCATCCAGTTTGTAATAGGTACTTGCCCGCAGATAAAGAAGCGTATCATTATTGGGGTCTTTCTCCAGAGCTTCTGTAAGCCTGGCCAGTTCAGGGTCGGATTGAAGTTGCTGAGCGGCCTGAGAAAGGGGCTCTGCCTTTTTTTCAGGCATAAAGTACCAAACAGCCAGTCCAATCACGGCCAGACCAATAACAGCGAGTATGATTTTGCGAGAGAGCATTTTATAGAAAAGGTTGTACAACCGATTGATTGCAGATGGTATAAGGACACCGGAAAAGAGGTAAATGGTTGGGAGGTTAAACCTATTACTTCCACTTCAGGGTTTTAATCATGTGATCGAGATCCTCCCGCATAAAGGCCACCACCGGCGCCAGAGAGTCCGGGCGTGCCACTGTATTGAAGTACAAGGCTCCGCGCACAAAATTTCGGGTGGAATCCGTGAGGAAAAACTGATAAGATGACGCTGCCGGTCCTTCCACATTAAATACCATACCATGGACCCGGTCTGCCGGGCGATGCACCGGTTGTTCATCGATATAGGTGGCTTTTACCGTGTGCTTGTTAGTCATTTCAAAAGCATCGGCCACAAATTTATCAAAATCCGATCGGGTGTTGATGGGGTAATAGCTGCAGTAGATCTTGGCATTTAGTTGAGGTACTGAGATATTGAACCAACATTGATCCCGGGGTTTTTCATCAAAATAGGAGGAATCTTGCTCAATTTTGGCATAAGCGGGTTGCTCAAATGTAAATTGGCAATATCCTTCTTCAAAAGGTTTATAGGCCTTTTCCGGGTACATCACGCGCGGATAGGCGCGAGGTTTGGGCACTGGGGTATAATCGTTACAAGCTGTGAGCAGGATTAGCAGCACAACAAATGGAAGAAATGACTTGATCATGTACGCTTTTTGCCGGTTAGAACGTGCAAAGGTACGCGCTCCGTTTGTCAGGCGTATATTATCTGCGGATATTCCATTGTTTTACCCGTTGGTTTTGCCTGTTTTGGTTCACAGGCCAGGCATCCTTGTCCAGCGAAGCCTCCAGTTCTTCCCCCAAACCACTCAATAATTTGGGAAAAAAATTGATGCCAGTGGCTTCTTCTACTTCATCAATGGAACAGGCATAGGTCATAACAGGCTGTTCGCTCATCTGATTGGGAATGATGAAGCCTATAGCCCGTTGCTGATCCGGAGCCAGTAATACCTTATAGAACGATCCCGGTACTGTAACTTTACTGAAACCAATCTGACCAAGGCTGCCTTGGGTTAACACCGGACCGGTAACAACATACACTTGCTTGAACTTACGGGCCCAATCGCGGGTAAGTTCTTCCAGTTCGCGCCAGATGCCCATGTTGAACGGGGCGCGTTGCGGGCTGATATTGCTCATGTAAAAGGTTTCATCAATAGCCCGGGCGTCAAAAGCCATATCGGCAGCCGGACAAAGGTGCCCCTTGTCATATCCACTGGAGGAATAGTCTCGGGGTGTTGCGCTTTCGGTTCGTACATCCGGATCAGGCCGGAAACTATTGGGGCGCTCTGCCCAGTTTTCGTTCAGGCGGGCACGGGTGAGCTCGTAAGCTACCCATTCCGCCTGCTCGTGGTCTTCGTTGTAACCGAGGGCAAACCATGTATGCAACACGGTTTCTGCTTTGGATGCCGGGAGCATTTCCAGCGTCACAAAGGTGCTGTCGTCAGACACCTCAGATTTCGGGGCTGATTTATCCTCCAGCACAATTGGAGGCTTTTCATCGATGGGCTCGCCTGCTTTCTTCCCGCCAAACTGGTTGAATAAAAAATAAGCCAGGCCGGCTAAAGCGGCAAAGAGGCCGGTTTTAAAGAAAAAACCACCTGAAGAAGGTGAAGCATTACGACGGGCCATTTAAATACATTTGTTTCGACAAAGGTAAAAAAAGCTTTACATTTTACCACAAAAAGTTTTTTTAAGACGTAGCACGGAATACAAAAGCACCCTCGCACATATCGTTAATATTCCAATATAGAAGCTTGATGTTATTTTTGCCACAAACCATCTTGTTATGTACCGAACATCCCGCTTTGCATGGTATTTTTTAACCATATTCAACTTTTTTCATATCAACCTTTTACCTGCACAGGGCATCCAATTTCGGCACTTTGAATGGGAAGATGCTTTAACTCAGGCAAAAAAGGAAAATAAACTAATTTTTATTGATGCCATTGCTTCCTGGTGCGGGCCTTGCAGGATCATGTCGAAAGAGGTATTTCCGGATTCAGCATTGGGTGAGTTCTTTAACCGGCATTTTATTAACGTAAAGCTGGATATGGAAAAAGCAGATGGCATTGAAGTGTCAAACCAGTACAAGGTTTGGGCCTATCCTACCCTACTGTTTATAGATGGCAATGGAAAAGAACTTCACAGGTCTGTCGGCTACCTGAGTGCCCTGGAAGTGCTGGCACTTGGAAGAACCGCCCTCGATCCCACCAACAATCTGGCAGGTATGGAAATACAATATGCAGCCGGCCAACGGAACCGGGATTTTATGCTTCAATTTCTCAAAGCCAAAACCGCTGCATATGATCCTAATGCTGGCGACCTGGCCAATGATTTTTTAAAGACGGAAGAATCACTGGACACCCCGGAGAACATGGAACTGATTCTGCAACATGTTACCGATCCATATTCCCGTGGTTTCCGCTATTTGCTGATGAACAGGAGCGATTTTGAAGAGAAGTACGGGAAAAGAGAAGTTAAAGGCAAGATTTTAAGTGTATTCGAGGGGTATCTGCAGGCGCATCCTGAGCTGCAACTTGGCGAAGTACAGCGGTTGTATGGCACGGTTTATCCTGAGAAAGGGGAAGAGCTTGCTTCCAGATACAAGATTGATTATTATCTAAAGCAACAAAACACAGAGCAGTTTGCCCTGAGTGCTTTGGATCATTTTAAGCGGTTTCCATCTGAGGATCCGGATGAGCTTAATGAAATGGCCTGGCTATTTTCAGAGGAGGTACGCAATCCTGAACACCTGGAAACCGCGCTGGGATGGGTACAGAATGCCATTTCCATTCATGAAACGACTTATTATCAATACACCCTTGCTAAATTATGGCTTAAGCTAGGCAAAAAGAAAGCTGCTAAAAAAGCTGCAGAACGTTCACTGGAACTGGCTAAAGCGACAGAAGAAGATTCTTTATTAATCGAAGAACTATTGGAAGAAATCCAGAAAAAGTGATCGCCGGAATGGCAGCAAATAATCAGTTGTTGCAGTTTCGAACGACGGCTTTCTGGAGGTCGGGGTTCTCCCATAATTTATTGTAGGAAGCCTGATTGAAACGCTTGTTTTTTTCCGGAGTGTTATCCTGAAAAATAAAATGCGCAAGCACCGGCCAGCCGGAGAACTCAGCAGCTGTAAGCACCCTGCAAACACTTCGTTCCGGATTGGTAGCAGGATGCATGGCTTTTTCTGCAGCAGTTGCCAATGAAATATAACGCGACGTGGTATAGCGAGTAGGCTGGAAGAAATCTACCCGATGGACGGTGGGATCGGAAGGCAGATAAATAGCCTCAAATTCGTCGCCCTCCGCAAATGGAAAACCACTTGGCAATAGTATTGGTTGGGTGTGTGGCACCTTGAAATCCCCTTGTTCCATCAGGCTATCCAATGCCAACAACGCATAGGTAATAGTTTGCTCCTTTGTTCCGCTGTTCTGAGAAAGATGCAGTCTGGCTATGGTTCGTTTACCTTCTGAAACCAGCCTTTTCATGTTATCTTTACTGTAATGGCTTACCACACTGGTCAGCGCTATTCGTTTGAGTTCCTGGCTGCGCCCGTACCATTTTAACCCGACAAAAGCACCGGCTAACAATAGCACTAAACCACCAACAATGAAGGCCATGTATTTCCTGTTTTTGCCCTCTTGTACTCTTCTGACCCTGTTTCGTGGAGTATCAATTTTTTTGTTTACCCTGAACTCGTAAGCAAAAGCGCCGTCTTTGCGTTTTTCCAAAATGACCTCACAGAGCTCATCTTCGATGAAAAAGGAGTACATTTTGGTATCCTTCACCGAAAAGTCAATCTGCACTACTTTCAAATTGCAATGAAGCATCACGTGGCCTGAGCGGTCGCCGTGATACAGCCCCACTTTGTGGCGGCCACCAAAGTCATCCAGAAATACCCAGTTGATTTGAGCCATGGGCGAGGAGGATTGCGGGGGGGGGCATTTGGTAAGTCATTTGGGTCATTGGGGTCATTTGGTAAGTCATTTGGGTCATTGGGGTCATTTGGTAAGTCATTTGGGTCATTTGGGGCATTTGGTAAGTCATTTGGGTCATTTGGGTCATTTGGTAAGTCATTTGGGTCATTGGGGGCATTTGGTAAGTCATTTGGGTCATTGAAGGAGACTTTTTTCGCTTACTGAAGCAGCATCCAGGTTAATTGGATTATTCCATTGACTCCTTAAAACTTAAGAACGTTAGAAATTATCAGTTCTTATACCTGTGATTAAAGAAATATTCAAAAAAAAATGTCGCCTGAAAGGTGACGCTCAGGAACTAACATATTTCACCAATGGTCCTATTACAGGACCAGCAGAACGAATGGGTGAACAGATAGTGGCATGGTGCAAATGCCCCCTAATGACCTAAATGACTCCTAAATGACCTCAACTATTTCTTCCTCCCCTTCACCTTCGGCCGGCCTATGCTTATGTATTGAAATCCGAGTTCTTTCATTTGCTCGGTATCATATACATTCCGACCATCGAAAATCACTTTTTCGCGGAGCAGGGTGCCGATTTGGTCGTAATCCGGGGTGCGGAATTCGTTCCACTCGGTCATAATGGCCAGGCAATCGGCGCCTTCGAGTGCTTCGTACATTTTATTGCAAAGCGTAATGCGGTTGCCATAAATGCTGCGCACATGCTCCATAGCTTCAGGATCAAATGCGCGCACCCTGGCGCCCAGGGCCAGTAGCTCGTCGATGATTACCAGCGCCGGAGCCTCGCGGATATCGTCGGTATTGGGCTTGAAGGCCAGTCCCCAAACGCCGATGGTTTTACCCTGGAGATCGTTCTTGAAGTGCTTTTTGATCTTTTTGGTGAGCACACCTTTCTGAATGCTGTTCACCTTCATCACGGATTTCAGGATTTTGAAATCGTAGGAATATTCTGAAGCCGTTTTGGCCAGCGCCTGTACGTCTTTAGGGAAGCATGAACCTCCGTATCCGATGCCCGGGAACAGGAAACGTTTGCCGATGCGGGAATCCGAACCCATGCCTATGCGCACCTGATCTACATTGGCGCCAACTTTTTCGCACAGGTTGGCAATTTCATTCATAAAGGAAATACGGGCAGCGAGGTAAGAATTGGCCGCATATTTGGTCATTTCCGCACTGCGCTCATCCATAAAATAAATAGGATTACCCTGGCGCACAAACGGCTCATAAAGCTGTCTCATCAGCTTTTTGGCCTTTTCACTTTTGGTGCCCACCACTACGCGGTCGGGTTTCATAAAATCATCCACAGCCACACCTTCGCGCAAAAATTCCGGGTTAGATACCACATCAAACAGTTTCTTAGGCAACTTCTCGGCCATAATTGCCGCCACCTTTTCGGCGGTGCCAACGGGCACGGTACTTTTGTCTACGATCACTTTGTAGTCTGTGATGATACCGCCCAGATCCCGGGCTACACCCATTATGTAGGAGAGATCGGCAGAGCCATCTTCGCCTGGAGGCGTAGGAAGTGCCAGAAAGATGATAGAAGCCTGTTTGATGGCTTCAGGAAGATCTGTGGTAAAATGCAGGCGTCCTTCTTTGGTATTGCGTTCAAACAACACATCCAGTCCGGGTTCAAAAATGGGAATTTTCCCGGCGCGGAGGTTTTTAATTTTTTCCTGGTTAATGTCAACACAAATGACATTGTTTCCTGTTTCAGCGAAACAGGTTCCTGTAACCAGCCCTACATAGCCGGTGCCAACAACTGCGATATTCATGTAAATATTTGGGTGTGGTGTGTATTCAGGGGGTTAGCCCGGAAAAGTGTTTTTTGGAAATTGAGGCGCAAAGGTAGGGTGAACTGTGGAAAGCGGACAAGTACGGTTTGAATTTTAAACAATTGTTCGTGTATAAACCTTTCAGACAGTTTAAGGTTAATTCATATATTTCACCTCGCTACCTCTACTTTTGGCCATTGAAGCCTACCTCATGAAAAAATTTATATTTGCTATCATTCCTGTTCAGCGCCTGCAATGGCTATTGGCTTTTATGCTCGTAGTTACTGCTCTTCAAGCGCAAAAAACAGTGGTGAACATTGTTCCTAATCCGGGTTTTGAACGGTTTTCCGGAGCTCCTATCGGATGGTCGTATAAGGGGTCTTATTTCGGGGAAGTGGTCAAATACTGGTTCAGCGCCACTACCGCCAGCCCGGATGTATACGGGCAGGGGGTACATGTGCCAATGGATTGGGCAGAAAAGGGTTTTGGAGCACAAAAAGCCCGAAATGGGAAAAGTATGGCCGGCTTAACCCTTTTCGGATGTACCAATGGCAAACCTCATTGCCGGGAATACATTGAAATTCAGCTTTCAGAACCGCTGGTGATCGGACAAGCGTATTATGTGGAATTCTGGACCACTCATTTATCTAAATCTTTGCAGATCAACAATCTGGGCGCCTACTTTTCCGTATCAGAAATCAAACGCAGCACCGACGAGATCCTGATCCGGGAAGCCCAGGTAAAAGCTCAAGATATTGTAGCTGCTCCGGGAGGCAAATGGGTCAAAGTAAGCGGACAATTTGTGGCCAAATACGAAGCGGAATTTATCCTTATCGGGAACTTCAGTGATGACACGAATACACTGTCTGCTGCACCCAGAGAAGACAGCTACAACTACGCCTACTACTACATTGATGATGTACTGGTAAAAAAAATTCCACCTTTCAGGCCGATCCCCATAAAGCCGGATGACCTGACCAAACAAAGCCTGGAAGTAGGTAAAACCATCCAGTTAAAGCATATATATTTTGAATTCGACAAAGATGAACTCATGCCCAGGTCTTTTGTAGAATTAAACAAATTGCTGAAAATCATGCGGGAAAACCCCAAACTCAGCATAGAAATCGCGGGGCATACGGATTCCTGGGGCGACGATGCTTACAATATCGACCTATCCAGAAGAAGAGCGCTGGCGGTAGAAAACTTTCTTTTGGAACATAAAATCAATAAAAACCGACTGCACTCTCATGGGGAAGGAGAGGCCAGGCCAATTGCCACCAACGACACAGATGAAGGCCGGGCGCAGAACCGCCGGGTGGAGTTTATGGTGACGAAAAGATGAGTGTTTTAGTGTTTTGGTTGGCGTTCGGTTCGGTTGGGTATTGGGGTGAAACTAAAGTGTATTTAGTTAGTGCACTTGAGTGTTTTTCAGTCCGGCGAGGTTCAAATACCCAGCCGCACGCCAACTAAAACACTCAAAACACTCAAAAATTCTTCCACATCATGCTTTCCACCGGCTTATCGGTACGGTCGGTGTACTTGGCATTTTGTTTTTTGTTGTAGTAGTTGGCAATATCTCCGTCCACCAGGAAATAAATCAATTGGCCTATAGGCATGCCTGCATACACGCGCACGGGCATCACGCAGGATATTTCCAGGGTCCAGGTGTTGCAAAAGCCAACATCACCTTTGCCGGCCGTGGCGTGGATGTCGATGCCTAATCTACCAACACTGCTTTTCCCTTCCAGGAATGGGACCGAATTATGCGTTTCGGTATATTCTTCCGTTACACCCAGGTAGAGGGTACCTGGTTGCAATACAAATCCTTCTTCCGGAATTTCAAACACATTGATCCGGTTATGCTTTTTAGCATCCAGTTGATGATCCTGATAAACGGCCAGATAGGTACCCAGATGCACATCGTAGGAATTAGTGCCCAAACACTCAGGACGGAACGGCTCGATAACAATTTGGCCGCTTTGGATGGATTCCAGGATTTTTTTATCGGTCAGGATCATGGGAAATGTGGGAAATGTGGGGAATGTGGAAAATGTGGGGAATGTGGTTTGTTTGAAAAAGTGCGCAAAAGTATGGTGCCAACCTTAACTTTTTGCTCAATTCTATGTTCTTATTTTTAACGCGATGGTTTTACAGTCCATCTTTTCCTGATGAAAAAAACACTTGTACTCGGCGCCACCAATAACCCTGAACGTTATGCATA